>JBIIGU010000043.1:0-6940 GCA_044236275.1 Bacteroidia bacterium
CCGATTCTTTTAAAGCGAGTGTTTGAAGTCCGTATAGATTCGCTTTGATGCCTGCTGCGCAAATAGCAGCAGATACTGCAGGGGCAAGGTCAGGGTTGTGTTGTAAATTAAGGTTAACCTCATTTTTAGTTGAGAATTGCTCAACTTTTGTAAGACGAATTCCATTATTTTCAAAGGTAGATTCTACACCAAAATATTTTTTCATCCAGTCTGCGATAACTGCATCTCCCTGCAAACTTTTTGGTATTAAACCTTCTAAAAATAATTCGCATGATTTGCTTAATGCAGCAATCTCGTACCAGTACGAAGCAGCACTCCAGTCTGCTTCAGTTGTTATCTTTATACCTTTGGGTTTTTGTGCTGGTGGAACTTCAATGGTGTCTTCTTGTAGTAAAACATCAATGCCGACTTGCCTAAGCAAACCAATGGTCATTTGAATATAAGGATACGATGCAATATGTGCTCCCAATTTAAGTTTGAGTCCATTTTGAAGCAATGGCGAAATAAGCAATAGTGCAGAAGCAAATTGACTGCTTTGCGATGCATCAACAGTAATTTCTCCACCTGTTAATTCTCGCGGAAATATTTCAATGGGTATACATCCTTCTTTTTCAAGATAGGTTATTTCCGCACCCATTTTTCGCAAGGCATCAATCAGAGGCTTAATGGGCCTTGCTTTCATACGTTCATCTCCGGTTATAATTTTATGTTTTCCGGAAGCGGCAAAATAAGCAGTTAAAAACCGCACACAGGTGCCTGCATTTTTAAGATGAATGAGATGCTCATGACTTTTTAATGCATGCTGCATGAGAACTGTATCATCTGCACTTGATAATGTGTTAATTGAAATATCGGCCTGTATGGCTTGTAAAATAAGTAAGCGGTTACTTATACTTTTTGATGCGGGAAGCGGAACCTGAGCACGGATATTTCCTTTGGGAGCAATGATGCTAATTGGTTTCATAAACTGTCGTAGTAATTCAACGCAGCGGTAATCTGTGATTCTGAACAGGTGAAGTTAATACCAGCCTTTCCAATCTTTTTAAGCAAGGTAAAGTTAATGGCATCATCAATATTCTTCTTGTCTTGCTTCATGTATCTGATTACATCAGGAGATAATATACTCCTTAAGGAATATTTCGGGAAGCATCTGCAAATTACTTCAGCAATCTGCTTCAGTTCTTTGTTAGATAAGTTTAGCTTCACCTTCGATAAGAACGCTTCCGTTATCAATCCGATAGCAACTGCCTCTCCGTGTTTTAATGGTTTTTTATCAATGGCTAACGAGTAAGCTTCAATAGCATGACCGATGGTATGGCCAAAGTTCAATATTTTTCTCAAAGATTTTTCATCCGGATCTTTTTTTACCACCTGCATTTTTAACTTAATTGAGGCATTAATAAGCGGGCTGATTTTATTTGGTTCCAATGTTGAAATGCTGATGAGTTTATCCCAGTATTCTTTATCCAAAATCAATCCATGCTTTAGCATTTCAGCGTATCCGTTGAGCATTTCTTCTCTTGGCAATGTATTAAGAAAATCAGGATGAATAAAAACAAGGGATGGCTGCTTAATGGTACCCACAGCGTTCTTTATTCCATTAAAGTCAATGGCTGTTTTGCCGCCAATTGCAGCATCAACCATGGCCAGCAAGGTGGTAGGAATATTTATAAAATCAATGCCTCGCTTGTATGTTGATGCACAAAAACCGCCAATATCGGCAACCATGCCACCACCCAAATTAATCAGAACAGCTTTTTTATCTGCTTCTTCTTGCTGTAAGCGGCTCCATACTTTTTCTGCCGTGCGCAGCGTTTTGTGTTGTTCTCCGCTTTCAATGGTTATAAGCCTGATGTCGAATAAATATTTGTTGAGCAGGGGCAAACAATATTTTTCTGTTTGAGTATCAGCCAGCACAAAAACTTTGGTATACGATTTCTCAATAATGGTTTCCAGCAGAATGTCGAAAACATCATTGCCCGAATAAATACTGAAATCTTTGAAGTGGTATTCTTTCAAAATCTTACTTTTGCCCGAACAAATTTGAACTTTTACAGTTAATAACAAAAATTTAATATGCCTGTGGCAGCCCCTATATCAGATATGCCTTTACAAAACCTTTCTTTTAATAATACCGAAACGGCCTTTCGTTCTAAATCAGATGCTGATTTGCGCAGGTCTTACATGTTGTTTAAGGCTATTGGCTACAACTGGCTGGTAAACGCAGGCCCTGTTTTGGTTAAAACATCTTTTAGGCTTCGCTTACCAATAAAAGGCCTTGTTAGAGCAACCGTTTTTAAGCAGTTCTGCGGTGGCGAAAGTATGAATGATTGTGATGCAACCATGAGGCATCTTTATAGCTACGGCATAGGTTCTATACTCGATTATTCCGTGGAAGGAAAAGAAGCAGAGCAGGAGTTTGATCACACTATGGAAGAAACCATTGCCACCGTGCTTAAGGCTAAGGGAAACAGACAAATTCCTTTTTGTGTATTTAAAGTAACCGGCCTGGCTCGTTTCGACCTCCTGGCTAAAGTTAATGCAGGCCAGTCATTAAGCGAGGATGAGCGAACAGAGTTTTTAAAGGTGGAGCAACGTATTGAGCGTATTTGTAAAACAGCTTATGAGAATAATGTACGCATTTTTATTGATGCAGAGGAAAGCTGGATTCAGGATGCCATTGATGCACTGGCAGTAAAGATGATGGCAAAATTTAATACGTCAAGAGCCATTGTTTTTAATACCATTCAACTCTACCGACACGATAGGTTGGCTTACTTGAAAAATAGTTTTGATGAAGCCAGAAGAGTTGGATATTTTTATGGTGTAAAGCTTGTAAGAGGGGCCTATATGGAAAAGGAAAGAGAGCGTGCCGCAAAAATGGGTTATCAGAGCCCGATACAGCCCGATAAACAAGCAAGCGACAGAGATTATGACCAGGCGTTGCGTTTTTGTCTGGATCATATAGATTTTATTAGCCTATGTGCCGGAAGCCATAATGAAAACAGCAGCATGCTTCTTACCAGTATAATGGCGCAAAAGGGGTTAGCCAATAACGATGAACGAATTTATTTCTCACAATTGTTTGGTATGAGTGATCATATTAGTTATAACCTCTCTGCAGCCGGTTATAACGTGGCCAAGTATTTACCATATGGTCCCGTTGAAGCTGTGTTGCCATACCTTATCAGAAGAGCACAGGAGAATACTTCGGCCAAGGGGCAGGCAGGGCGCGAGCTTACACTGATTACAAACGAATTAAAAAGGCGCAGGTTAAAACAGTAACTGATAAAAGATCAGGGCGTAATCGGCCTTTAAAAAAGGGGTTTTAAGGCTATTATTATTTGTGAAACGCTTGCCCGTTGCGATGAACGTTTCACGTCAAGCAGAATCTTTTCATTTATCCATAAGTGATTAATCAACAAGAGTTAAAGTAATCAACAGCCCTGTTGATATAGCGTGTACAAGTACCCGTTTCTGTTCCATTTCTTTGAAGGAGTTAAGCTAATAAAAGTATAGCCGCACTTAATTGCCGGCATTCTATCTAAAACATGGGAAAAATAATTTCAATCGTTAATCAAAAAGGCGGGGTAGGTAAAACAACCACGGCTATTAATCTGGCAGCGAGCCTGGCAGTGCTGGAGTATAAAACACTGGTAGTGGATGCCGACCCACAAGCCAATACCACTTCCGGATTGGGTTTCGACCCAAAAAATGTAAAAATCGGTTTGTACGAGGTGATGATCAATGATGCCCTAGCCAAGGATGCCATTTTTAAAACAGAATTTGAGTTTCTGGATGTATTGCCTTCAAACATTGATCTGGTTGGTGCAGAAATCGAACTCATCAATATTCCTAACCGTGAACGCATCATGAAAGGAGCGATGGAAAAAATAAAGAAGAACTATGATTTCATCATCATCGATTGTTCGCCTTCGCTTGGTCTTATTACCACCAATGCTTTAACAGCAAGTGATTCTGTGATTATTCCTGTGCAATGTGAGTACTTTGCGTTGGAGGGTTTAGGTAAGTTGCTAAATACCATTAAAATTGTTCAATCCAGCTTAAACCCTGAGTTGCAAATAGAAGGCTTGTTGCTTACCATGTATGATATGCGTTTGCGCCTGAGCAACCAAGTGGTAGAAGAAGTAAAAATGCATTTTCAGCAATTGGTTTTCGATACCATTATTCAGCGAAATACACGTTTGAGCGAAGCCCCAAGTTTTGGCAAGCCTGTAATTGCACATGATGCTGAATGCAAGGGTACCATCAACTACTTGAATCTGGCTAAGGAGCTGCTTCAGAAAAACGGAATGACCAAACTAAACCAATTTGAACCACAAACCATTTAATTACCATGAACATTAAAAGAAACGCATTGGGCAGAGGCTTAAGTGCCTTGTTACAAGATGCTACAACCGATATCACCACAACCGCAAGCGAAACTGCACCGGTTAACGCAGTTAGTGAAATATTAATCAGCCAAATACAAGCAAACCCTTTTCAGCCAAGAACAGATTTTGAAGAAGAAGCATTGAATGAACTTGCCGAGTCTATTAGGATTCACGGGGTTATTCAACCCATTACGGTTAGAAAAATGGGCTACGATTCTTATCAGATTATTTCAGGTGAGCGCAGAACACGTGCATCCCTTTTGGCAGGGTTGAGTAAAATTCCGGCTTACGTGCGTGTTGCAAATGATCAGGAAATGCTGGAGATGGCATTAATTGAAAATATTCAGCGCGAAGAGCTAAACCCGATAGAAATTGCCTTAAGCTACAAACGCCTTATTGATGAGTGCAGCCTTAAGCAGGAAGAGGTTGCAGGCCGCGTAAGCAAAAACAGAACTACCGTTAGCAACTTTTTGCGCTTGCTCAAATTGCCGGATAATATCCAGCTTGCCTTGAAAGAAGGCAAGATTACAATGGGCCATGCACGTGCCATTATTAGTTTGGATGATCCGCAAAAACAGCAAGGCGTGTTTGAATATATGCTTAATCATGATTTAAGTGTACGTGATGTGGAAGGATTGGTAAGAGACGCCAATGGCGAATCTGATAAGAAAAAGTTTCCGCTCATCCAGAAGAAATCAGCTAAAAGCACCTTGTTTTTGGATTTTCAAAAATCATTGAGTAAAAAGCTAGATGTAAAAATATCCATTAAAGCAGCTGATAAGGGTAGAGGGGCAATTAAAATTCCTTTCCGTTCACAGGCTGATTTGGAGCGGATTCTTCAATTACTCGACTAAATATTATTGAATACGCGGCTTAGGCCGCGTTTTTTATACCCTCTGTTTTCCTTACATTTGTATGCGCACTCGTTTTTGAAATATCTGTTTATCATATTGTTTGTGATTCTTCAGTTGGTTTGCAAAGCTCAAACCGATTCAGTGACTGTTATAAATAGGCAAGCCACCGTAAAGCCCAAAAAACACTCCCCTAAAACAGCAACATTGCTTTCTCTGGCTCTGCCCGGTGCCGGGCAAATTTATAACCGTAAAAACTGGTGGTGGAAAGTTCCTGTAATTTATGGAGGTGGAGTTGCCCTTGCCTATGGTGTAGGTTTTTACAATAGAAATTATTCTGATTTCAGAGACGCTTATAAGTATCGTATAGAGAATAATGTTGACCAAAATGGTGATCCCAAGTTTGACCGGTACCAAACCCCAACATTGCTGGCCATAAGGGAAAGTTACCGAGAATCAAGAGACTTATTTGCCATATATATGGTAGCACTCTATGCACTACAGGTTGTTGATGCAGCTGTTGAAGCACATTTTTTTGATTTTAATGTAACCGATGACTTATCTTTGAATATACAACCTTCATTGAATCCGGGACCCTATGGATGGGCAGGGGTTCAATTTAACCTTAAATTAAAATAACATTGAAAATTGCATTACTGGGTTATGGCAAAATGGGCAAGGCCGTAGAAAAGATTGCTTTGGCTAAAAACCATGAGATTGTTTATAAGGTAAATCTGGAGAATGCAATGAACTTTATGCCCATCAGTCTGCAGAATGTGGATGTGGCTATTGATTTTAGCATGCCTTCTGCAGCGGTTGATAATATTTTAAAGTGTTTTGAGTATCGCGTGCCAATCATTGTAGGAACTACCGGTTGGTATGATCAGTTTGATGAGATAAAGGATAAATGCATGAATGAAGGGCAGGCTATGGTATACAGCACCAACTTTAGTATTGGTGTAAATATATTTTATAAAATAAATAAAATACTGGCAAAGATGATGAATGATCATCCTGATTATGATGTGATGATAGAAGAGATACATCATACAGAGAAAAAAGATTATCCCAGCGGAACAGCCATTTCACTTGCCAAACAAATTATTGAGGAGAATAAGAACAAAAAGGAATTTAAAGGACGTCTCTTGTTTAATGAAAATATGCCGGCTCAAAGTATTAAGCCGAATGAATTATTGATTGAATCTAAGCGTTTGGGAGATGTTACCGGTGATCATATAGTAAAGTATGAATCACTCATTGATGAAATATCAATTGCGCATAAGGCCAAGTCGAGGTATGGATTTGCAAAGGGTGCCTTACTGGCCGCTGAGTGGATTCAGGGTAAAAAAGGCATCTATACCATGGAGGATATTCTTAATCTTTAGTTAATCATCAGATTCATCCTTTCATCACAATTATTTCAAGTAAATTAAAGTATAGCCGTTAATATAGTCGAACGTTTTATTTTATGACAGACCAAACAAAACCCGGAAACCCAATTACCAGATTTATTGATAAGTTGAGTAAACGACAGCAAACAAACTTCTGGCTCATGAGTGGCATTAACCTGTTTTTTTTGCTGGTGATGACCATCTTCGGAGGTTCAAATTTGCTAACAGCTATTGGTCTATGGACCATCATTCAAGCGCTTATTATTGGCTATTATATTTTTATTAACCGATATGAGCGCAAATC
>JBIIGU010000044.1:0-6883 GCA_044236275.1 Bacteroidia bacterium
AAATTGTCAATTCCGTATTTGATATAGATGCATTTTAGTAATTCACATGTCAGTTCCTCGGTTATCATTTGTGCTGTGAATGCTAAATCTGCTGCATCCTTCGGGGAAGAGAATTCCTCTGAGAGTTTAAATAATTTTGAAAGACGGTTATAATAATCATTCGACCGGTAAAAGATATTATTCTTGACTGACAGCATAGGTCTGAGTAATTTATAATAACGGTCTGAAAATTTACCGTAAGCTGCCAGACCCATTACTTTCCATTCCTCACCCGAAAGCGGATCAAAAAGACAGGCCTTACAAACAGCCTGATAAAATAATCCGATGCTGGCAAGGTTAAGTCTACCGGATTTGGTTAGCAATGTGAGCTTTTCGTTTTTGTAATGATAGCACGCCACAGATCCGCTTTCTCCAAGCCCGTCATACACCAAACAAATAGCCTCTTTAAAAGGAGAGGTGTAACAAGCTGTTGCTGCATGACATAAATGGTGATTAAATGTGAGCTTAACAGGTTTAGTATTGCCATTTTCCAATAACCTAAACTCTAAGTTGATGAGCAAATCCTGAGTATTTCCGGGTGCCCTATACATTGATTGCTGAAAAAGCCTATTTTCATAATACCTTCCGGACCATTCCTCTTTACTGTGTAAAAAGGGTATTAACCTTTCCTCCTCTTTAAGCATTTTTTTTACCAACCAACCCAATCGAAGTGACTGTTCTGACCATGAAGTAGCAGCCACTACCTGCTTATTTGCCCCATATTTTCTAATGAGTAATTCTATCATGCCAATGCTGTCCGGAGAAGCATTCCAAGCCCTCTTATTCTTTAGACTTCTTTCCAATCCTTCAGCAAAAAGCAACCTGCCCTCTTGGTTTATTATGGCAATTGCCGGATCGTGAACCGTATTTGCAAAACCTATGAAAATCTTTTCGAGCATGCCCCTAATGTAAATAATTCTTAATTATCTTAGTTATGAATTTATTCTATTGTAAATATAGAATAGTTCGTCTGCAACCATATATGTTCTTGCATGCTGATTTTCCTGATGTTCAGGGAGCTATTTCAATATCGTATTTATTTAAAAGGCCGGAGATGCTCGATAGCGAGAATTTTGCTTTGCTTATGCGGTTGATCTCAGGGTCTATGCCATAGTTGTAAGAGGTACGGAAATCGGTTTTTTCAATAATGGTCTGATAAAATATGGCTTGCTGCAAATTACACTGATCAAACACACTGCCGGTAAGGTCGGCCTCGGTAAAGTCAACTTCCTGAAGCTGACTGTTGCTGAAGATGGATTTCTTTATTCTCATCCTGTAAAACGAAGCATGATTAACCTGACAATTCCGGAATGAAAAAGAAACGCCAAAGGGGTTGCAGGTGTCAAAACGCAGTCCCAGTAATTTGCAGTTATTAAATTGCACTTCACGAAAAGCAGTTTTATTGAGTTTAGCCATGCTCAGGTTGCAATCATTAAAGGTGCTGTCTGCAAACCTGAATTCAGAAAGGTCGTAGCCGGATAAATCGCAAAAGTTAAACACACAGTTTTCATATTCGCCTTTCAGCGGGGCCTCATGCTTATCAAAGGTTTGGTTTTCGCAATATATTTCTTTCATCTTTGGTGAGGTTGGTTGAAGTTGGGAGTTTGAGGTTTGAAGTTTGGGTTTAGGGTATATATATGCCTGAATAACGTTGACCAGTTTTGATGCGCATTTGTTTCTTGTTACTTTTCATCTTTTACTTCATCAACCAAAAAACGGTTTGTTTTTTTTGTTTTTTGCATGCGATAGGTTATAGTTCTTAACGGCCCTGTGGGGTTGCTGTTGCTGTCGTGTTCATCATAAACCTTAAACCGCTGCACAAGGGTGCTGTTTACCACGGCAAAGGTATCATGACCCATATAGCCTTTGCCAGCTTCCGGGTGATTCGCTGTTTCAGGAAAATCAATCCTGCTTAGTTCTCTTCCTTGCAGCACGGTATACGCAATAACGCTACCATAGCTTCCGCTTCCGGCAGAAGTAGTATAAACAAGCAGTTCAGGAAATCCATCACGATCTAAGTCTGCCGTTTCTGCCTTGGTAACCATCCCGTCCGCTTCGAGCTGAATATCCTTATTATTTTCTGAAAAGCCCGCTGGCTTAATGGTGAGCAGCTGCAGCGAACCTTCTCCGCTTGCGCTCACCTCAAATGCAAATGATCCGCTTTGCAATTTTTTATGAAATAGGGCAGTATCACCACGTGCTGTTTCAGCTGCTTTGTTTTCATTATTTGTAGCCTTGTTTTTGCAGTTTGATGCAATCCCAAGAATTAAGGTGAATAAAATGATTTGGTACAAATTATTTATAGGCATGTAAAGCTTATTATTCTTTTTTTGATGCAAAACTGCAAACTATAAATTCTTTTTCAGTTGTGCTATTCTTTCCTCCATTTCTTTTATAGTATCGGGGTCGGTGAGCATTTGCAGATAGCGCTGGTAATAAGCAATAGCCTCGGTCGGGTGATTAAGCATTTCATAGGCATAGCCTGTAAAATAATGAATGATTGCATCTTTTGGAAACGCTTTAGCAAGCGATTTAAGCATGGCTATGCTGCGCAGGTAATCGCCATAGGTTAAAAGGTAGTTTGCACACACAATATAATCATAGCTTCTGCTTAGCTTAATGTATTCTTCACTCAGGCTGTCTTCTTTTGCATAGAGGTATTCAATTGATTTCTGCTGCATTTTTTCTACAAATGTTTCAGGTTTTATTCCTTTTATCAGCGTACTGTCAAGCATACTCATGGTGCAGATGTCTTCAAAATTTCCTTTACGGGTGGTATTTGTTGGAATGAGTTTTTCAACGTTTAAGCGTTTATGTTCTGTAATAAACTTTTTAATTCCGTTTTTGCGTTGTGTCACAATTTCATGGTAGCTTATTGGTTTATTGTACAGACATCCGCTCACCAGTGTGTGCTGTTTATCGAGATAGAAAACAATATACTCTTTAGTTGGTGTTAGATAATCTGCCTGCCTGAGTATAAAAATTTCAACGGAGTTTGAATTGTCTTTTATCAGATAGGTGGAATCAACAAGAATGGTTCTATTTTTAAGGTCTGCAGTATCTTTGGTGAGGCTTTTGATGCTTTCATAATTGTGGGCTGTGGTAATGAGCTTAGCCTTAGTTTGGGCTAAAAACGGATCAAAGGTTGTGCTGGAGTGGCTATGTTCATGCGAATGGCTCACATATTTTATGGGTTTGGATGGGAATTTTACTTTCAGCAGTTGAATAACTTCCCTTGATACAGAATCGTTATTCGGAAATTCAATAAGCATAAGAAACGAGTTAAACTCAGCCACAACAGATTTATTCTCATAGTCGTCATACCATAGCAAATAAGTGTTGCGGTCAATTTTTTTAAATTCGGTTATCTTGCCCTGACCAAAAGCCGCCTGCCAGGTTAACCCTGCTACAAGGGCAGTAATCATCATTAGTTTTTTCATAAATACTCTAACTTTGAGCTAAGTGAATTTAGTAAAGTTTATTCATTTGGCAATATGTTCTGGATGAACGGCAACTGCATTTGTTTATTGCATAATCAAGATGGCAAATAAGAGGCGAAGAGAAGGCAACTTAAACTTTAACCCGAGCAATTGTATGATAACGGGTTCATGCCTTATTCTTTTTCTATTTTAATTTTAAATGCGGGCGATTCATAATCTTTACTCAGATATCGGGCAGGTATACTTGTCATGTTTCCATCTCTTGCCGAGCGGTAATGTGGAGACAAAATTTCTATACCTGCCTCATTGCAGCAATCTTGTATATGCTCATGCAGCTCTGAATAGATGTTGGCCTGTTTATTTGGTTCTTTTGTGTAGGCATTTATTTCATAGGTGACATAAAAATCTTCCAGGCCATTTTGCAGTACAAAAGGTTTGGGCTCCTTCAACAGCAGTGAAGTTCTGTCGGCTGCATTTAAAAGGGCCTGATGCATATCTCTCCAGGGTACATCATATCCAATGGTAACAGTGGTATGAATGATGAGACCGTTGCCATAATCTGCTTCATTGCTGTAGTTAATGGTGTGGCTATTCATGATGGTGGAGTTTGGCACAGAAATGATTTCATTTTTGATGGTTTTAATGCGGGTAACCAGCAATGACTTTTCTGTCACATCACCTACAATTTCTCCGATTTTAACGCGGTCGCCAATTTTAAACAAGCGCATGTAGGTAAGCATTATCCCTGCAACAATATTGGAAAGTGAACCGGCAGAGCCAAAGGTGAATAAGAATCCAAGAAAGACTGAAACACCCTGAAAGATGGGAGAATCGCTACCGGGCAGGTATGGGAAAATGAGCACAAACATAAAGGCATAGAGTACTATTCTTAATATCTGAAAGGTAGGATTTGCCCAATCCGCATAGAATCCCGGCAGCTGCAGTTTGCCTTGTTCAATTTCGTTCTTAATAAAATGAATCCCCTTAATAGCATACCTGAATACGAAAAATATAACCAGAATGGTAATCAGATTTGGAAAATAATTCCATACTCCTGTTGTAATTCCGGTTAGCGGGTTAAGAACATAGCCCAAAAGTGTTTGAGCAAAATGTTGTGTCCATGGAAATAGGCCAAAAATTAATGGCAATGCTGTGTAAACCAGTATGAGTATGATTATCCACTTTCCAATATTATTGATTATGAGCAGGAGACTCACATTTTTTGAAGCATTTAATACTGTATAGTTTTTAATTTTTAGTTCTTTAATGCTTCTGCTTTCCTGCGCCTTTATTTTGTTGCCTGTCCACTTGAATAGTTTTGAAGAGAGATAAATGAGCAACAACAATACCACTAGAACAATAGCGGCAAAGCCAATTTCTTTCGACAAGGTAGCAAAGCTGATTTCATCTTTGTAGGTCAAAATCTTTTTTGAAATCAAATCACGGTATTTCTGCGCCAACTCTTTTTTTGAGCAATTGTTCCACACTGCATCATTGTCTGAAATACTCATGATAATGTTTTCACCATGCACAATATCTGCAGTTGCTTCCGATTCTATTAACTGCAGCGTGCTATCTGAAAAACCATAAATGCCTTTTAGTTTCTCAATCCTTTGTGTGATAGCGGTTGCTCTTTCTGCCGCTGAGAAACTGCCCATTCTACAATAAATAAAAAAGAGCGTATCATTAAAAAATCCGTACACAGGGCTGGCAATCGTGTAAGGCCTGAGGGAGTCAATATGTGCTTGCCTTTCAGCATCGTTTGTCATTTCGTTTGTTGCAGTATCTTGTTTCGGCTTGCTTTGGGCTAAAATTGCTGTAAAACAAAACAGACAAACAACAGCAAAAATGAGTTTCATGTATTTCATATTTCCAGGCTGAATATATTTTTTGTAATATTAGTTTTTTCGTTCAATAATTCATCCATTTTGTTCGTGTTTGCAAGTCTCTTCGGGATAATAGTGAGGGTGGTTGTGATAATGTCCAAGGGCAGTGAATCTATTTCTTCGAAGAACTCAGTTTAACACAAATATAAGATGCAATGAAAGCTTCAAGCAGGCTTAACGGGACTGCATAAATAAGTATGCCATATGGAAGCACACTTAAATTTCCTATCACTAGCCACATCAGCACAAATCCTACAAACCATGATAGGAGTGCAGTCTGACTGAGCGAATATTTTTTACTAAGGATAAAAATAACAATGGCCAAACACAATGACCAAACACCCCAAATTGCTCCATTAATTGGTTGTTCAGGAAAAGTAATACCTAAATTTTGGTAATGTGCAGTCCAATAATTATGTAGAATAAACGTATTGCGAACAAATTCGGAAATACTGATCCAAATGGTTGAGGTAAGAATGGGTAAAATTACATTTTTCATGATGCTGATTTGTCTAATTATTAGATATTTTTATTGTCTCAAAGAAGGGAACTCTAAATGTTGCCAATTCAAAGTTATCACCCATACATTTAAAGATTGCTGAAAGTGTTGTTTATTAGCGTATACCTTTGTTAACGTTTAGATTGCTGCAAAGATTCAACATAATGTTTGAAATTATTTAAAATGGCTTGCCATCCTTGTTCCTGTAATTCTATACTGTTTTCAGTCTCTGGATCAAATATGATAATTATTTCTGTGTCGCTACCAATTTCATGAAACGATACAGTCGCTGTTCGTCCACCAAAAGTATAGGTCAATTCTTTGCCAGGTTTAATGTCTGTGTATATTGCCTCAAAGTCAAACCCAAAGCTGCCGTCTTTCGCTTCCATTCTTGCAACATACCGACCACCAATAGTTAGGTCATTCGAAGCACTAGGGCAGTGCCAGCTTTGATCAGCAAAGTTCCATTTAGTAATATGTTCTGGCATAGTATAACAATTCCATACCTTCTGTTTGTCTGTTGCAATGATTGTCTTTACAGTTATTTTCTCCATTATTAATAAACATTTATTCAAAGTTTGGCTCACTTCAATTGTAGACATCGGTTTGAACCTAAATGAAGTTTGCCCTTTTTACTACATATATTCCAAGCTACCTTTATGGGTGCACATTTTACCTTGATTGCAATTTATAAATATTTAGTAAATTACATCATCAGCCAGCATCAATTCTTATTTTTTCTAAAATCCTTTTTCCGGCTTCATTTTTCCTGTTGCTTCGTGAAGGTTTCCTGCTTTAAATACCGTAAACTCGCAAAGTAAATTTATACTGATATGATTGTAATTAAACAACGCAGATTTCTACCTGATAAATTGAAAGTAACTTCTTGGGAAGTGCTAGAGCCTTTCTATTCTGCCCTGTTGCAAAAGCCCATAAACAATAAACAAGATTTGGAAAACTGGCTTAAAGACCGCAGTGAACTTGAAGCCTTCGTTAGTGAAGACCTTGCATGGCGTTAT
>JBIIGU010000045.1:0-6876 GCA_044236275.1 Bacteroidia bacterium
CATTAACTGGACCCGCTCATCCAATGCCATCCGTTACCGCTGGTACTTAGATGTTCCTTCAGGAGCTTTTAACCCCGGTTTATATTCACAGCTTTCAAATAACAGCGGAGCAGATACCTTATTAACACTAACCGTTGCGCAAATTGATGCCCTGTTGGGTTCTCTGGGTGTGCAACAAGGTGATTCAATCAATGTAAAATGGACCGTAAAATCATTTACTGCTACTGACTCATTAAATGCAGTTCAGTCATTTAATTTATTGCTGGTAAGGCAGGCACCAGCCCCGCAATTAGGTGCATTTAATTTGTTATCACCTGCCAACAATGTGCGTTTGGTGATATCATCAGCAAACTCAGGAAGTGCGGTAATTAACTGGACCCGTTCCACAAATGCTATACGCTACCGTTGGTACCTGGATTTACCTACCGGTAACTTCAATCCGGGTTTGTACTCTCAGTTATCTAACAACAGCGGTGCCGATACTGCACTCACATTAACCATAGCTCAGATTGATGCATTACTTGGAACACTGGGTGTGCAACGTGGGGACTCAATAAATGTGAAGTGGACAGTAAAATCATTCACCAACACCGATTCATTAACAGCCACACAAGCATTTAATTTGAAACTTGTTCGTGATAGAATTCTGGTTGCGTTCTCGTTAACCGCACCTGCTAATAACAGCAGAGTAGTTGCAGAGGCAGGTAATACAACTCCGGTAAGCATTACTTGGGGTAATGGTCAGGCTGTTTCATATAAATGGATGGCTACATTGCTTACTGGTAACTTCACCAATCCGTTGCTGGTTCTTCCTTCAGACGCAGCAGGCACAGCTACTGCATTAACCCTAACATCAGGTGCACTGCATGCAACCCTTAGTTCACTGGGTGTTAAGTTAGGCGATTCAGTAACCGTTAGATGGACTGTATTCGGATATCGTGGAGCAGATTCACTAAAAGCATCTAATGATTTTGTTATAAACTTGGTAAGAAAACGTAACCTGAGTCCGTTTAGCCTATTGTCTCCTGCCGATAATGCGCGTATCTCAGTTAAAGATAATGAAACCACTAACGTGGTTATTTCTTGGCAGGCTTCTACCTCTGCGACCAGATACAAGTGGATGATTGATTTACCTGCAGGTAATTTTACCAATCCAATCGCCAGTCTGCTCTCGGATAATTCAGGAACAGCAGCCACGCTAACACTAACCTCAGGCGCCATCAGCACATTGCTTGGTAATGCAGGAGTAGCCAAAGGGGATTCCATTAATTTGAAATGGACTGTTCGTGCCTTAGAATCGAATGCAGATTCTATTCTTGCAAACACTTCATTTCAACTAAAAGCGGTAAGACTTAAAGATGTAAACATTGGTTTGGCCGAAGAGCTTGCTAAAGGAATCAATATTTACCCTAATCCGTTTTCAGATGAACTGCATTTGAGCAGTGAGTTGGGCTTACCTGTTAATTATACATTACTTGATGTAACCGGTAAAGTAATATTAAGTGGAGTGCTGGAGAATGAACTTACATTGAATTTGGTTGGCTATGCGAATGGCATGTATATGATTATGCTTAAGCAAGGAGATGCCATAACACATCATAAATTAATTAAGAACCAGTAGTAGGTTAATTTCATAATACAAATTTCCCCGCCTTAGTGCGGGGTTATTTGTTTTTAGGGGTAGTACCTACAAAATCTTTTAGATAATAAGGTTCAAAATATGCTACGTCTTCAAACCTCTTTTCTTCAAATGCAGCTTCGGCTAATGCAGCCATTCCGCTAGCTGAGCATTGTATATTTGCCATATAATGCAGATCGGGATGCGTAAGTGTAGCAACACATTTGGCAGCACCATTGCCGAAAAAATAAGATGAGAGTTGCTGAGAAGCAAAGCTGTTTTCATCAATAATGTGCGCATGCGTGGCTGTAGTCTCTTCCAGTAAATGATTGTACGTGGCAGTAAATACCTCCATGCGCCTGGCATCAATCATAGGAATGAGCAGGTATGAATTCTCGGTGCTTATTTGTTTTTGGGCCAAAGCTGCTAATGCCTGCAAAGTAGGAACGGCAATTAGTGGCTTGTCTAGTGCATAGCATAAACCTTTTGCAGTGCTTATGCCCACACGCAGTCCGGTGTAGCTGCCCGGACCTTTGCTTACCGCAACTGCATCTAATTGGTTAAAAGTACGTCCGCTGGTTTTTAATACTTCCTCAATTAATGGAGAAAGCAGTGAGGCATGCTTGTTGGGTTCATTTATTTCCTTGGTCGTAACAGCAACCCCATCTTTGCTAAGGCAAACCGAGCAAACTTCTGTGGATGTTTCTATACAAAGTATTAAACCCATGGGGCAAACTTAGGTAAGTGCCCGCAAAAATATTCTATTGGGCAGCATGCTTATGTGTTCTTCTGCATAAAAAAGCCAGTTTCAGGGGCTTAGCAAATAAATGGGCAAGGTTTGCTTAATTATAATAAATTCGCCTTACTAGTATGAGTAAACGCTGGATTCCAAAACCTGAACCCAATAACCAAACCTTGGAGCATTTGTCTGCAGGTATTAACCTCAACAAAACGCTTACGGGCATTTTGGTGCAGCGTGGCATTGAAACGTTTGAGCAGGCTAAAAAATTCTTCCGGCCGCAATATGAAGACCTGCATGACCCATTTTTGATGAAGGGCATGAAAAAGGCCGTTGATCGGATTAAAACTGCCATTAGCAATCAGGAGAAAATTCTGGTTTATGGAGATTATGATGTGGATGGCACCACTTCCGTTGCTACAGTTTTTGGTTTTTTTAAAGATTATACCTCACAAATTGATTATTATATTCCTGATAGATACACCGAGGGCTATGGTATTTCATTTATGTCTATTGATTGGGCAAGCAATAACGGTTTCAAACTCATTATTGCGCTTGATTGTGGCATAAAGTCAATTGATAAAGTTAAGTATGCAAATGATAGAGGCATTGATTTTATTATTTGTGATCACCATTTGCCCGGAGAAGAAATACCTGCCGCAGTTGCAGTTTTAAATCCCAAACAATCGGATTGTACTTATCCGTTTAAGGAACTATCGGGTTGCGGTATCGGTTTTAAACTTATACAGGCTTATGCAGCGGCTCATCAGATTGCATTTTCAGCCATAGAAAAATATATTGATTTGGTGGCCGTTTCCATTTCGGCCGATCTGGTTCCTATTTTAGATGAGAATCGTATACTGGTTCACTATGGGCTAAAAAAACTAAAGCAGAATCCAAATAACGGATTAAAGGCTTTGCTAGAAACTTATGCAGAGCGGCCCGACTATCAGGTAAGTGATGTGGTTTTCTTTATTGGTCCGCGTATTAATGCAGCAGGTCGCATAGCAGATGCCAAGGATTCAGTAAGACTTATGATTTCTGATAATACCGATGAGGCAAGAAAAATTGCCAATCTGGTTAATCAGCATAATACCGAGCGCAGAAGTTTTGATTTGTCTATAACTGAACAAGCATTTGAAATGATAGAAAAAGATGCTGCATTTCATGAAAGAAAATCAACCGTACTTTTTCACAGAGAGTGGCATAAAGGTGTAATTGGCATTGTAGCCTCCCGACTCATAGAAAAATATTATCGCCCCACAATTGTATTAACAGAATCAAATGGCATGGCTACAGGTTCTGCACGCTCAGTAGACGGGTTTGATTTATACAATGCCATTGAGGCTTGCAGTGATTTGCTGGAGCAGTATGGCGGGCATACACATGCGGCTGGGCTAACTCTTAAAATTGATAATGTTCCGGCTTTTTCGCAGAAGTTTGAAACCGTAGTTTCCGCAAGCATTAAAGAACGCAGTCTTACCCCGGAAATTGAGTATGATGCGGAAATTCCATTAAGGGCAATTACCCCCAAATTTTTTAGTGTACTCAAACAATTTTCACCTTTTGGTCCGGGTAATATGAATCCGGTATTTATGAGTAAAAATGTTTGGGATGTTGGTGATGTAATGATTGTGGGCAATAACCATTTAAAAATGAGTTTAACCCAGGAGGAAGGCGGACGTATATTTAAAGCAATTGCCTTTGGATTGGGCGAATATTATGATAAAGTATCGCAAGGCATTTCATTTGATATTTGTTATACCATAGAAGAAAATCATTTCAACGGACACGTTAATCTTCAAATTAATATTAAGGATATCACTTTCAGAAATTGAAGGAATAACCATGTAACAAAAAACCCCGCATGTGCGGGGTTTTTTGTTACAATTCATCTTCGTTGTAAAAATAATCTTCGTTGGTTGGATAATCTGGCCAAACCTCTTCAATACTTTCAAAAGGTTCTCCGTCATCCTCAAGCTCCTGCAGGTTTTCAATCACCTCCAATGGTGCTCCTGAGCGTATTGCATAATCTATTAATTCATCTTTTGTTGCCGGCCAAGGCGCATCATCCAGATAGGAAGCCAATTCAAGTGTCCAGTACATAGTCGTATCTTTTTTCTAAGCGCGAATATAAAATTATTGGTATTTGATAGTATAAAATTTTCGTAATGTGCAAAAGATGTTTAAATACCTTTAAGTGAGGCTATTTAGAACTGTTTGTGGCTTATTGATTTTGCCACCGGGTGTTTTTACAAATGCTTTAGCTACCAAAAACGCTTTTGGAACCGCATAAGTAGAAATATTTTTTTGTATGGCTTGTTGCCACTTAGTAAGTATTTTCTCATCTGGCAAGTTTCCTTCAAACACCGCTACTATTTTATCTCCCAGTTTTTCATCATGCACGGCTGTTACAAAAAACGTAATTTGAGGTTCCAGTTGCTCAAGCCATTTCTCAATATCTCTGATATGAAACTTTATACCTCCGCTGTTCACCACTTCATCAGCCCTGCCAATAATGGTAAAATGCTGTTCATCAATCATTATAGCCATATCATTTGTAGATAACCATTTGTTTTGTGTAGCAACATTGCAGATGCACAAGCAGTCGCGATCATCCAACTTAATGCGTGTTCCGGGTAAGGTTTTATATGCAGTATCTTTTACATTTCTGAGTGCAATATGACTAATGGTTTCTGTCATTCCATATGTGTGCCAAACGGATGCTGTGCAAGAAGTAAGTATCTGGTTGAGTGCTGTTGACAGTGGCGCACCACCAATTAAGATATTTCTGAATCGATTTAGTTTTTTTAACAATGCATCAGTGCTTTCTTCCATGAGTATTGCCAGTTGCAATGGCACAAATGAGGCAAACGTGTAGGTGTGTTCTGATGGTATTTGATGAAGGATTTTTGATGAAGAATTGATTACGGTAATGCGGCAACCCAGCATCATGGCTCTCACCAGCATCATCGCACCGCCAATCATGCGCGGGTTTATACAAAGTAAAATATGTTCGGTTGAAGTGAGATGCAAGGCATCGATGGTGTTTTGTGCACTCCACAACATCTGCTCACGACTAACTTCTATTGCTTTTGGTTTACCTGTTGAACCGGATGTATGAAAGATGAAACTGCTTGTGCCCTGCAGCCACTTTTTGCAAAAAGTAAGTGCAAAACGGTTTGTTTCTTCCACTTGTTCAAAGCGGGTTTCATCTGTTGATTTTAGTTCTTCCCAACTAAAGCAGTTATCTTGCACTTGTATCATCGCATGCAAAGTAATGACAATTGAAGTTATTTTATGGTTATCTATTCTACTGCTGATACTTGCAGGCTGTGCGGGTAGTTTTCTGCCCTTATTACCCGGACCACCCCTGGCCTTCGGTGGACTTTTATTAACTACACTTACTGTGCAGCATCCCATTGGTAATGCAGCATTAGTATTTTATGGTGTTGGCACTATTTTTATCTCTATAGTTGATTATTTTTTACCGGCATGGAGTACCAAACTTTCCGGTGGCACTGCGGCTGGAGCCAGAGGTGCTTTATATGGTACATTTATCGGTATGCTCATTCCCATTCCGTTTGGTATGTTTTTGGGTGCATTTGCAGGTGCATATTTTGGCGAACGTTCTGCCGGAAAAACAGATCAGCAGGCATTGCTTGCTGCAACCGCCAGTTTTATAGGATTTATTGCCGGCTCATTGATGAAGTTTTTATTTTGTGTATTGATGGGTTTGCACTTGTTACTCAGTTTGCTGTTTTAAATTAGACTTAGCTAACTTTTTCCGCTCCACCTCCTGAGCTTGTTCAAATTCAATGCCCTTGGCATCATCATAGGTATCTAATAAAAATTGGGCGTATTTTATTTTTTGTCCTTTGGCCAAAAACTTTTGCTCATAGTATGTTTTTATTTCCTTGAGGTAGGCTGATGCATTCGGGTTATTGTGCACATCTTCATCAATAATCAGTGGGGTAATGCCTACTTGTGGCAGCATATCCTTGGTAAAATCAAACAGTTCATCTGAGTCGGTTTTAAAATTCACCATTCCACCCGGTTTTAAAATTTGTTTATATAGCGTTAAATATCTTGGATGTGTTAAGCGGTGTTTGGCATGTCGCAATTTTGGAAAAGGGTCGGGGAAGGTTATCCAAATTTCATCTACCTCTTCTTGTGCAAGCACTTCAGTAATTTTATACATGAGTAAACGTGCAAATGCCACGTTGCGCAAACCTTGTTCTTTTGCAATTCCTGCGCCACGCCACATACGGTTACTTTTAATATCAATACCAATAAAGTTTTTTTCAGGAAAAGCAGCGGCCAATGAAACGGAGTATTCTCCTTTACCGCAACCCAACTCTACCACAATGGGGTTATTATTTTTAAATACATGGCTTCGCCATTTTCCTTTTAAGTCATATGGAAAATCAAAGCAATGGCTGTATTGTTTAAATTCTTCAAAACGTCTTATTTTATCTTTTGGCATAAAGCTGCAAAGAAATAAAAAAGAGGGGAGAAA
>JBIIGU010000046.1:0-6826 GCA_044236275.1 Bacteroidia bacterium
GTATTATTCATATGATGAATGTGGTTGATGATGAAATTGTGATTGAAGAAAAAGGAATTTATGCCATTGAGAAGTTCTTGATAGCCCGCAGGCTTATGTATTGGCAGGTGTATCTGCATAAAACAGTAATTGCTGCAGAAGCGCTTCTGGTAAGGATTTTTCAGCGTGCTAAATTGCTTGCAGGTAACGGAATTGAATTGTTTGCATCGCCTGCTTTCAGGCACTTTTTGTACCATACACCGGGTAAGGCTGATTTTTTCAGTAATCCACAGCACTTGGATTTGTATAGTGAGTTGGACGATAGTGATATTTTTGGTGCGTTAAAAGTGTGGTGCAGCCATGATGACAAGGTATTGGCCGCCTTATGTAAGCAATTGCGCGACAGAAATTTACCTAAAATAACCATACAACACGCGCCATTTGATGCAGATGTGGTGGAGCAGCTTAAAATTTCCGTTGCGCAGCGCATGAAAATATCAGTGGCTGATGCAGCATATTTTGTATTTAGCGACCGTGTGATGAATACAGCCTATTCACCTGAAGGTTTCAATATCAAGATTTTATACCGAAATGGGCAGGTGCAGGATATAGCAGAAGCCTCAGATCAGTACAATATATCAGCCCTGGCTAAGCCTGTTACTAAATACTTTTTATGTTGTCCTAAAAATAATTAACTTGCCCCGTTAATATAACCTGTTAACATTCAATGCAAATTACAGTTGGAGAGATTGCAAAATTATTGAAAGGCGATTTAGAAGGAGAAGGCAGTGCTTTGCTGTCTAAAGTTGCAAAAATTGAGGAGGGGCAGGCAGGAGCATTGTCCTTTCTTGCCAACAGTAAATATGAGCCCTTTTTGTACGAAACCCAATCAACAGCTGTACTGGTTAACAGGGATTTTGTGCCATCAGCACCGGTAAAGGCTTCACTAATCAGGGTAGATGATGCATATGCCGCGTTTACTTTTCTGCTTGAAAAATTTGGTAACCGCACCGCTTCCAAACAAGGTATTGAAAACGGAGCCTTCGTTAGTTCTAAGGCTAAGGTAGGAGCCAATGTATATGTTGGCAGCACTGCTTATATAGATGACCACGCAATCATTGCAGATGGCTGCAAAATATTTCCTCAGGTTTATATTGGTGAAAATGTTAAGCTAGGTAAAAACTGCATTTTGTATCCGGGTGTTAAAATCTATCATGATTGTGTAATTGGAGACAACTGCATTTTTCACGCAGGTGCGGTTATTGGCAGTGATGGTTTTGGCTTTGCGCCATTGGCCGACCGCAGCTACAAAAAAATACCTCAAACAGGTAATGTAATTATAGAAGATGATGTGGAGATTGGCGCCAATGCTACCATTGACCGCGCAACCATGGGCAGCACCATCATCAGAAAAGGGGTAAAGTTGGATAACTTGGTGCAGATTGCCCATAATGTAGAGATAGGAGAACACACGGTGATGGCTTCACAAACAGGCGTGGCAGGCAGCACCAAAATAGGTAAATATTGTGTGGTTGCAGGCCAAGTTGGCTTTGCCGGTCATATAACCATTGCAGATGGTTCAACATTTGGTGCACAAAGCGGTGTGCCCGGAAATATCAAAAAAGAAAATGAAAAATGGTTTGGTTACCCAGCCATTGAATACAGCAAATCAATAAGAGCTTATGCCTTGATTAAAAATTTACCTGATCTGGATAAGCGCCTCTTTGCTTTAGAGAAATTAGTACAGCAATTAACAAAGGATATAACATCGTGAAACAAACAACGATTAAGAAACTGGTAACCCTAAGTGGGGTTGGCCTTCACACAGGAAAAGAGGTTACTCTTACATTTTTGCCCGCACCCGATAATCACGGAATTAAGTTTCAAAGAGTGGATTTGCCCGGCAGACCCGTTATTGATGCGGATGTAGACAATGTAGTTGATATTTCACGAGGTACCACCATTGAGCAAAACGGAGCTCGTGTGGCAACGGTTGAGCATGTAATGGCCTCTTTGGCAGGTTTGGAAATTGATAATTGTTTGGTTGAAATTAGTGCAGAGGAAACCCCAATCATGGATGGCAGTGCACGCTTCTTTATGAAAGCCATAAAGGAAGCAGGTGTGCAGGAGCAGGAAGCAGAAAGAGAATATTTTACCTTGCCTCAAAACATCTATTATCATGAAAATGATCGGCAGGTAGAGATGATAGCCATGCCATTGGATGATTATCGCTTAACGGTAATGGTTGATTATAATTCACCCGTTCTCGGGAGTCAGCATGCTTCCATTACAAGTTTAAAGGAATTTGAAACAGACATAGCCTCATGCAGAACTTTTTGTTTTTTACATGAGTTAGAAATGCTTTATAACAACAACCTCATCAGAGGAGGCGACTTAAATAATGCTATTGTAATTGTTGACCGTGTGATTGAAGACCACGAGTTAGAGCATTTGGCCAAAATGTTTAACAAGCCAAAAGTAGAGGTGAAAAAGGAAGGCATTTTAAATAATGTTGAATTGCGATTTCATAATGAACCTGCCCGTCATAAACTGCTCGACCTTATTGGCGACCTTGCTTTAATTGGCATGCCCATAAAGGCTCAGATAATGGCCGCAAGGCCGGGACATGCAGCCAATGTTGCTTTTGGCAAAAAAATTAAGGCACTCATAAAAAAATCAAGGCTTAATGTAAATGTACCACGCTATGATGCTAGCAAGGAGCCTGTTTACAATACGCAACAAATTACAAAGTTGCTTCCGCATAAGCATCCTTTTCTGTTGGTAGATAAAGTAGCAGAAGTTGGCAAAAACCACGTGATAGCGGTGAAGAATGTTACATTTAATGAGCCCTTTTTTGCAGGCCATTTTCCTGATAATCCTGTAATGCCCGGTGTGTTGATAATAGAAGCAATGGCACAAGCAGGTGGTGTGTTAATTCTTTCACAGGTCGAAGACCCCGAAAATTATAATACCTATTTCATGAAGATTGATAATGCCAAATTCAAAGAAAAAGTTTTACCGGGAGATACACTCGTATTTCGCTTAGATTTGATTTCACCCATACGCAGGGGCGTTTGTGTAATGAAGGGTGCGGCTTTTGTAGGTGATAAGATGGTATGTGAGGCAGAGCTTATGGCTCAAATTGCAAAAAAATAATTTATAAAAACTAATATCCTCAAAACATCAATGATACACGCTCTTGCCCATATTAATCCTGATGCTAAGTTGGGTCCAAATCTGGTTGTAGAACCATTTACTGTTATTCATCATGATGTTGAGATTGGTGAAGGCACGTGGATAGGTTCTAATGTTACCATTTTCCCGGGTGCACGCATCGGCAAAAATTGTCGCATTTTTCCGGGAGCAGTTATCAGTGCCATACCTCAGGATTTAAAATTTAACGGAGAACAAACCATTGTTGAAATTGGTGATAATACCACCATCAGAGAATGTGTTACCATCAATCGCGGAACAGCAGATAGGCATATAACAAAGGTTGGTAAAAATTGCTTAATCATGGCATATGTGCACCTTGCACATGATGTAATCGTGGGCGATCAGGTAATTATTGCCAACGGTGTGCAAGTTGCCGGGCATGTAAATATTGCCAATAATGCACGCATAGGAGGCTTATCGGCAGTGCATCAGTTTGTAAATATTGGAAGACATGTAATGATAGAAGGAGGCTCAATGGTGAGTAAGGATGTGCCGCCTTTTGTAAAAGCAGGCCGATACCCACTATCTTATGAAGGGGTTAATTCTGTAGGTTTAAGAAGAAGTGGTTTCTCTGCTGAAAAGATAAATGAGATTCAGGATATATACCGGGTACTGTTCGTTCACAATACCAATGTAGGTAAAGCACTTAAACTGGTTGAGGCAGATATGCATGCCACATCGGAAAGAGATGAAATCATACAATTTGTGAGTGGTTCAGAGCGCGGAGTAATGAAAGGTTTTCAGCGCTAAGGTTTTTTCATGCAGGTTCAACTGCTCCATATCGGAAAAAAATTTAACAGGCAGTGGCTCTTTAAAGATTTATCGGCCATAATGCCTTCAGCATCTTCAACAGCAGTAATAGGAAATAATGGCAGTGGTAAATCAACCTTGCTGCAAATTATTTATGGTTGGCAAGTGCCAACTGTGGGTGAAATTATGATTGGTGCCAATCAGATAATTATCAAGCCTGAAGAAGTTCATCATATTGCTTCATTTGCTGCACCTTATCTGGAGTTGCCTGAAGAGCTTAACTTTCAAGAGTTGCTTCACTTTCATTTTAAGTTTAAGCAGTTGCAGGATGGTTTAAGTTTTAGTGATTTGGTGGCAATGAGTGGACTTAGTGGCGATGAAAATAAACCTATCCGCTTATATTCATCAGGCATGAAACAGCGTGTAAAACTTGCTTTGGCCCTATACAGCAAACATGAGTTGCTTCTTTTGGATGAGCCCTGCAGCAACTTGGATGAACAGGGAATAAACTGGTACCGAAATATGATGATGAATCGCAAGCAACCTGCAACCACCATCATAGCTTCCAATCAATCCTTTGAGTACGATTTTTGCTCAGCCTCAATAAATATATCCGATTTTAAAACGGTGCCTGCACAATAATCTCAGCTGCTCTAAGGCTTGCCCCCGGACCCCCAATTAATTTTTCAAGTGTGTTATAATCGTTCAGGAGACTGCTGTTTTTACTACCTCCGGGTAGCACCATATTCAATTCTTTTCTCATATTTTCAGCCGTAACATCAAATTGTATCAACTCCTTAATTGCAGGCTTATCCATGCATAGGTTAACCAATGAAATATATTTAACCTTTACCAATTGTTTGGCAATGAAGTAAGAAAGCGGATGTCCGGCATAGCCGCAAACCTGAGGCACATGCAATAATGCTGTTTCTAGTGTTGCCGTGCCACTGCAAACAATTGCAGCATCGCTGTTTTTAAGCAGATCATATGTTTGATTAAAAACCAGGTTCAACCGGTTGCTTAGCCATGGCTTGTAAAACGCCTCGGATATACCCGGTGCTCCTGCAATAACCAGCCTATAGGAGGTGAGTTGTTTGGTTGCCTCTATCATAACAGGCAGCATTCGTTTAATTTCCTGCTTGCGGCTGCCGGGTAGCAGTGCAATGATCGGCCATTCATCAATATTGTTATTTTCCTTAAACCGGGTGGCAAATTTATATTGTGCAATTTCATCACACAGTGGGTTGCCAACGAAATGGGTTTTTACATTCCATTTTTTAAAATAATCAATCTCGAAAGGAAAAATAATCAATAAATCATCTACAAACTTTTCTAGTTTTTTTGCCCTATTTTCTTTCCATGCCCAAACTTTTGGGGCAATATAATAAACCACTCGTATGCCCTTTGATTTACAATATTCTGCAATACGCAGATTAAATCCGGGATAGTCAATCAATACAACCACATCGGGTTTAAACGCATCTATTTGCGATTTACAGAGGCGAAGGCTTTTAAATATTTTATTCAGGTTAAGCACCACTTCTACAAACCCCATAATGGTAACATCTTTATAGTGGTTTAGTAAACCGGGCGCTTGCGCTTGCATGCGGTCGCCTCCCCAGAAGTTGAATATAGCCTTTTCGTCTTTTTGCTTTATAGCAGCAATAAGATTGGCTCCGTGTAAATCACCTGATGCCTCTCCGGCAACTAAAAAATACTTCATATGGGATTGGTGTGTGCACAAATCTAATTATTTGAATCGTTAAGATTTACTACATTTGATTAACCAATTAACAATTGTTATGGAAAACAATAAATCAAGCCGTTCTGCTTCTTATCTGCTGCTATTGTTATTGCTGGGGTCAATAGCGGTTAACGTGTATCAATGGAAATCACACAATACTACTGTAATTGTTCATGAAAATGTGGTTGATAGCATGATCAGCGTTAGGGTGGAGTTGGAAAAAGAGCTGGCCACTACCGGTGTTGAACTGGAGAAATATCGTGGGATGTCGGCTCAACTAGACAGTTTACTGAATGATGCCAACAATGAAATTGCAAAGCAGGAAATTAAGATTAGAAAACTCATAGCCTCGGAAAGCAATGCCAAAGCTTTGGGTAAGAAACTTGAAAAGGAATTGGCTGCATTACGCAAACTTAGAGATGAATATCTTGAGCAGATTGATCAACTGATAACAGAGAATAAAGAACTCAAAGCAAAAAATGATGAATTGAATACTGCTGTTACCAATTTATCAGAAGACAAAAAGAGTCTTCAAAAAACAGTTGCCACGGCTTCTCAACTTAAGGCTGAATATATTAAGGTAAGTTCCTTTAAAAAGCGCGGCTCAGGTAAATACGTTGAATCATCAATAGCTAAACGAACCAACAAGATTGATGTTTGCTTCACTGTTATGGATAATAAGGTGGCACCAGCCGGTGAGCGCATGCTGCACTTGGTAATTAAAGAACCTACCGGAAAGATATTGGCCGGCTATTCGAAAGCAGCGTTTAATGAAGCTGAAACAGGTAACGAACTTTCTGCAACAGCTTCCATGAAGATTAATTATACTGGTGAGAAACAAGATGCCTGTTTGCGTTATGAAAGCGATGAACGAATACTAACTTCCGGCAACTACAATATTGAGGTTTATATTGATGGAACGTTGGTTGCTACCTCCTCCTATTTTCTTAAATAAAACGATTGGTAAAGTTTCATAGAAATAAGCTGCCCGAATAAAGGCAGCTTATTTTGTTTAAGCCTACTTAAATGCTTTTTTTAATGCCTGATAATGTATAATATTGAATAAACTTAGCTAATTGTAACTACTATGAAAAAAATGCTTTTGGTTTTAATGCTTTTCGCTGCTATTGCAGAAGC
>JBIIGU010000047.1:0-6779 GCA_044236275.1 Bacteroidia bacterium
GTGAATTACTAAAATGAATCTATATCAAATACGGAATTGACAATTTGATTCTTACAGGAGGTTGCGCTCTCAACTCAAGTGCCAATGGTAAAATTCTTTTAAAAAGCGGGTTCAAAAATCTTCACATCCCAATGGCTCCCGGAGATGATGGGAATGCTATTGGCGCAGCAATGCTCGCATGGCAAAAGTATAACCCGAACAAGTTTTCTCAAATAACTGATACTCCATATCTAGGAACCGAGGTATCTGAAGAAGACCTTTCAAGGTTTACGCAACACGCTAACATTAGTAGCTATACCTGCAGCAGCAACCATGAACTTGCCGATAAGGTTTCTGACGAATTGAAAGCTGGTAAAATAACAGGTTGGATTCAGGGCAAGGCGGAGTTTGGACCAAGGGCTCTTGGCAACCGCTCCATCCTAGCTGACTGCCGCGATAAAAATATTAAGCAACGCTTAAATGAACAGGTAAAATTTAGAGAAGATTTCAGACCCTTTGCACCTGCCATTTTGCACGAGGAAGGGAGCAGGTATTTTTTGAACTACAGCTACACCCCTTACATGGAAAAAACACTGACGTTTAAAAATTTAACTGATACCCCCGGTGTAATACATGCAGATAAGACCGGAAGGGTGCAAAGTGTAACTGAGCAAAACAATCCGCTATTTTATCAATTATTGAAGGCATATTACCTGAAAACAAATGTACCGGTTATACTAAATACAAGTTTCAATGTTATGGGACGTCCAATTGTGCATGACATGGAAGATGCCTTTGGTGTGTTTATGGGTTCAGGTATGGACGTTTTGGTGATAGGAAGAACTATATTTAAAAAAACCATCAGAACATGAAAGTGCTATTGGTGTTAGACAGCTACCCTCCTGATTTAAATGGCGGTGCATATTTCACTCACAGGTTGGCCAAAGCACTCATTGCAAAAGGAATTGAAGTAAAAGTTGCCTGTCCTTCACTAAATTTTAAAACGCATAGTGATACCTATGAGTCCGTTCCATTATACCGTTTTTCTTCCTTTCCAAGTCTTCTGTATAAAAACTTCAGAATAGTAAACCCTATTGGTTTAAAAAAACATGTAAGTGTATTTTTGAAACAATATAAACCAGATGTCATCCACTTACAGGGAAAATTTATACTGGGTAATGTTATCTTTAAAGAAGCCAAGAAGCTACACATACCCTGTTTAGCCACAAACCACCTAATGCCTGAAAACTTTGAGCATTATTTTAAGACCCCTAAGCTATTGAAGAGGATATACAGGAAAATTGTTTGGAAATGGGTATTTGATATGTACAGGCAATTGCCGCTAATTGTTTCACCTACATTAAGTGGTGCCAATGAAATGCTAAGAAATGGCTATGAAAAACCTATTCATATTCAATCCTGCGGCATTGACAGAAGTCTGTTTTCAAACCCGCGAAACAAAGCAGATATAAGGACAGATTTTGGCCTTCCCGATTTACCGATTGTTCTTTACACCGGAAGACTGGATAAAGAAAAAAACATCGATATAGTGCTAAAAGCATGTGCAATTGCACTGAGGAAAATAAAATTTCATTTGGTGATAACAGGAACCGGGAAAGAGGAAAATAAATTAAAAAAACTGGGGGAAAAGCTTGGCATACAGAACCAGATTAAATTTACCGGAAAACTGGATGACTCAATTCTCCCGGAAATCTATAGTGCTTCAGATATATTTGTTAACGCATGTAATGTTGAATTGCAATGCATAAGCGCACTTGAAGCAATTGCAGCGGGCCTGCCGGTGCTTCTGTCTGACAGCCTTGCATTGCCTGAACTAATAAATAAAGAGAAACCGAATGGATTTTGCTTTAGACCAAATGACTCAATACAACTTGCAGAAAAATTGGTGTTTCTGCTAAGCAATGCTGAATTGAGAAAAGAAATGGGGAATAACAGCCTTAAACTGGCAATAAAGCATGATATTGCAAATACAGCTTCCGGTTATATTGAATATTATAAAAAGGTAATAAAATGAGGGAAATTGTAAAAATCTGGAGAACACTACTTAGGAATAAAACATTTGTAATGCATTTCATTCTCTCGCTTATGCTATGCGTGATATCGTTTTATGCCAGCAATAAGATATCATCAATAAAGGATACAATTGGCGGCCCCCCGCTAAAAGACCTGCTGCTGGATTACCTGCCCGTTTATCAAACATCTGCTTTGTATAATATGTTCTGTTTAGTTGTTTGGATTCTCCTCATCATATACCATTTAGGTTCACCATCAAAACTGCCATACTTGTTTTTCTGCTTTGCCATATTTTTCCTGCTGCGATCTTTTTTTATTTCTCTAACGCATATGGGTCCACCAGAAGGAATGTCAACAGATCAATTTTTCAGCTCATTTAATCAGTTTAAATCTGATTTATTCTTTTCAGGACATACCGGAGCTCCCTTTTTACTTGCATGCCTTTCAAATGAAAAAGGCATAAAAATAATCTGTATATTGTTTTCTATCCTAATGGGCATAAGCGTCATGCTAACAAGGCTCCATTATAGCATTGATGTATTTGCCTCATTTTTTATTGTGCATTCATTATCTGTTTTACTTAAAAGCATGCCTGAACGCTTTCCCGGATTATTCATAAGCAACTACCAATGAAAGCAAAAAATATTTTAATAACAGGTGCCGGTGGATTTTTAGGTGGTAGAACTGCCAAGTACTTTGCAGAAGAAGAGCCAGATTATCATATAATAGCCACTTCAAGGAGAAAAGAGCGCATGGATGAGTTAACAAAGCATGGATGCAACTATGTGGCAGGTGACTTATCTGATGCTAAATTTTGCGATTCCATAACTCAGGGAGTTGACATAGTTGTGCATTGTGCGGCTTTATCTGCCCCTTTTGGTGCTTATCAAAACTTTTATAACTCAAACTTATTAGCAACTCAGCACCTCCTTAATGCAGCTTCAAAAAATGGCGCTGTAAAATTTATCTTTATTTCCACGCCCAGCATATATTTCAACTTTAAAGACCGATTTGATGTAAAGGAGAGTGATGCACTTCCTGCGAAAATGGTGAACGCCTATGCTCAAACCAAACTGATGGCAGAGCAACTGGTATTATCAGAAAATAAAAGTCAGTTGCAAACCATAGCTTTAAGACCCCGCGCCATCATTGGTGCTGAGGATACAGTTATTTTTCCCAGGGTGCTGGAAGCATACAGGAGCGGACGGCTAAAAATTATAGGTAATGGAAATAATATTTGCGATTTAACATGCGCACGAAATGTGATTGAAGCAATAAAGTGCGCCATAACAGCACCAGATGTTGCATCTGGAGAAGCATACAATATTACAGATGGTGAAAGCGTGAATTTCTGGGACGCAGTGAACTATGCTCTTTCTTCGCTGGGATATGAACCTGTTAAAAAAAGAATACCAAAACAACTTGCAGCAATGGCCGCCACGATATTGGAACAAAAGGCAAGATGGTTATCAGAAAAAAAAGAACCACCCCTTACCAAATACGGGGTGGGCATATTGCACCATAACTTTACTTTAAACATTGAAAAGGCTAAATCAAAATTAGGTTATCAACCTGTTATGAGCACCCTTGAAGGCATTAACGAATATATTAATTGGCACAAGAACCAAACATAACAATTGAACTTTTTGCCTCAGGATATTGCACCGCACATGAAAAATTTGTGAATGCAGAAAGCGGGAGAGGTAAATGCAGATTCTATGCAGTGTGGGCTCTTATTAACTGTGCACATAATGGTTATATATTGTTTGATACAGGATATAGCCATGCATTTATGCATGCCACAAAAGCATTGCCGGAACGCGCATACAGGTGGGCTACTCCGGTATTTATAAATCAAAAGGAAACCGCAAAAGAAATACTCCTTCAAAAAGGAATTCGGCCAGGCGATATTCAGTACATCATACTTTCACACTTTCATGCTGACCATATTGCCGGGTTACTGGATTTTCCTGATTCCCGAATCATTTGCAGCAAAGTAGCACATGATGAGGTAATAAAAGTAAGTGGTTTAAGAGCTGTATCCAAAGGAATACTGCACAGGCTGCTGCCTGCAGGATATGAAAAACGACTGATGTTTATTGAGGATATTGCCAGTGCTGTTACAGTAAATGAAAATGGACTTACCGAGTTCAGCTTGTTAAACATCGAAGGGTTCAAGCTTATTCAAATACCAGGACATGCAAGAGCAATGCTGGGCTTTATTCTGAAGAAAAAGAATACGCATATTCTTTATGCCTCAGATGCATCTTGGAGCTATAGCACCTATGAGCAGCAAATATTGCCCAGAAAAATTGTGAAACTATTCTTCGACTCTTGGTCTGATTTTATTGATACGCAAAAAAAAATCAGGGCATATGAAAAAATGCATTCCGGTGTAAAGGTTTTATTTACCCATTGTCCTGAAACACTTAAATTCCTGAATCATGCGTTTTAAATTAAAGATTATATACTACTACCTGCTCATTAAATTAAGAAAACGCCTTCGCACACGAAATGATATTGACAATTATCAGAAAAAAAAATGTGAGGCCTTTGCAAAGAAGATACTTATTAAATCACCATTCTACAGACCTTTTATTGAAGCAGGCAATTTTAGCTGGAAAGCTCTGCCCGAATTGACTAAAACCAGCTTTATGGAAAATTTTGATGCCATAAACACCTGCGGAATCAATTTAGAGGAAGCTATGCCATTTGCATTGAATGCAGAAATAAACAGAAACTTTAGTCCGGAAATAAACGGAATAACTGTAGGTCTTTCAACAGGCACAAGCGGCAAACGAGGTTTGTTTCTTGTATCGGAAAACGAAAGGGCAAGGTGGGTGGCACTTGTTATGTCACGTGTTATCAAACCACGCTTATTTAAGAAGCAAAAAATTGCTTTTTTCCTTAGAGCCAACAGCAATTTATACGCATCAGTGTCTTCTTCTCTATTCGAGTTCCGTTACTTCGACATATTCAGGCCGCTAGATGAATTGCTGAAAGAACTAAATCTTTACAGCCCCGATATTTTAGCTGCACCGCCTTCATTACTGATAGATATCGCATCAGCTCAGGAAAAAGAATATATTCTGATTCATCCCTCACAGATAATATCATTTGCAGAGGTATTGCATCCCCTGCAAAAAGACTACATCACAAAACAGATAAAAGCTCCGTTAACCGAAGTTTATCAGTGCACAGAAGGATTTTTGGGTGTATCATGCAGTGAAGGTTCAATACACTTAAACGAAGATTTTATTCAGATAAATAAAGAATGGATTGATGACGATAAATTTTATCCGATTATTACTGACTTCACAAGGGAAAGCCAACCAATAGTAAACTATAAATTAAATGATGTACTGCAGATTAAAAAAGATCCTTGCGCGTGCGGTTCGCCTTTCATTTCACTGGAGCAGATTATTGGAAGGGATGATGACGTACTGATCTTTAATAACCGTAAAATATATCCGGATTTGCTTGTCAGGAGAATAGCACTGCATTGCAATAATTTTCAGAACTACACCATTATACAAACCAATGAAAACAATCTTGATATATATATCGAATGTACTAAAAAGGAAATGTCACAGACTGAAAAATATTTCAGAGAAGCAATCAGCGGTCTGCTTTTCGAATTCGGTATCCAGAATACTGAACTGAAATTTAAGAATGAAAGGGTAAGGATACCCGGTAATAAACATAGAAAAATAATTCGTAAAATATGCGCATAAACATCAGAGCTATCGAAAAACAAATGCCGCAAAATTGCCTGCATTCGCATGAGATGGATAAATTATCCAATGGCGTTTCAGGCCGCATTGAAAAGCATACAGGTGTGCAATACCGCTATCATATTTCAGGCAACGAATCGGTTTGCTCCCTAGGGGCAGCTGCATTAAAGAAAACCCTGAAAAGTGCAGCAATGGATGTTTCAGAAATTGATCTGCTCATTTTTTCAGGAGCCAGTTTTGATTATCCTGTGCCACATAATGCCGCTGTTATAAAATCAATGATTGCTGATGACTCGGTGAATTTTCATTGCTTAGATGTGAATTCAACCTGCCTTAGCTTTCTGAACGCGTTGGATATTGCCAATATTTATCTGCAAACCAAACGCTACAAAAAAATCGCTATCGTATGCTCTGAAGTATCATCAAGAGCACTAACACCAAGAGATGAAATGGTTTTTGGTTTATTTGGTGATGCAGCAGTAGCTATGATTATTGAGCAGAGCGAAAAAGATGGCTATAGCCAATCATATGTCGACTTCATTAATTATCCATCAGGTTCATTACTGGCACATGTACCCATTGGCGGAGCTATTAACAGAGGTATAGATAGCGATTCCTCTGATTTGGGCTATTATTTTAAAATGAATGGGAAGGCATTATTCAGGCTAACTACCAAGCATCTGGATAAGTTTGTGAGCCGCATGGAAAAACAAACCGGCATTAAAATTGAAACTTTTGAGAAAATTATTCCGCATCAAACCAGCAGAATGGGCAATTCGTATTTAATGGATTATTATAAACTTAAACCAGATCAGGTAGTAGAGACATTAAGCAATTATGGAAACTGTATCTCTGCATCCATTCCTCTCGGACTTGAAAAATATTATAACGAACAAAGAAAAGCAGGCAATCACAATGTACTGCTGTTTGGTTCAGGAGCAGGAGTTAGCATAGGCGCTATCGTACTTAATTTTAATGCATAAACTTTATTACTTCCAACTTCGAACATCCAACTTCCCCCCCCTACCCTTA
>JBIIGU010000048.1:0-6630 GCA_044236275.1 Bacteroidia bacterium
TCGAATGATTTTTTTAAATCCATCCTTTCTTTGGGCTCTTTCACTGCTAATGGTTCCTGTCATCATTCACCTGTTTAACTTCCGCAGGTACAAAAAACAGGTATTTAGTGATATCCGCTTTTTAAAACAGGTTCAGCAAGAGAGCAAGGCCAAACGCAAAATAAAAGAATGGCTTATTTTGGCTGCTCGCATGCTGGCTATAACATTTTTGGTGTTAGCCTTTGCTCAACCTTATAAGCCTGCACCGCTGCAGCAGCAACAAGGCAAACAAAAACTAATCAGCATCTATATCGATAATTCTTTTTCAATGAACAATGAAGGCCCTGATGGCCAACTGCTGGATGCAGCAAAAGAAAAAGCAAGAGCCATAGTATCGGTATATGCCAATACCGATCAGTTTCAAATTGTTACCAATGAATTATCAGGTAAAGAATTGCGTATTGTTACAAAAGCCAATGCCCTTGAATTGATTGATGCCATACAAATTTCTCCCGCTGTGGCCTCACTTGAAGAAATATATAGCAAACAAAAGAATGCTCTACAAAATTCAGAGTCAGCTTTTCTTTATTATATCAGCGATTTTCAAAAAAGTACGCTTAAGCCTGACGTTTTTAAACCAGATAGCGGATTCTCAATTTCCTTCTTGCGTGTTCAAGCCAATCAGTATAGTAATCTTTATATTGATTCTGTTTGGCTAGGTAGCCCTTCACTTCGGTTAAATGAATCTAATAAACTCATGATTAGATTAGGCAATATGAGTAGCCGCCCGGCAGAAGACATTGCAGTTCAATTTAAATTAAATGGGGTTCAAAAAGGTATGGTTAATATAAGCTGTGAGGCAAACAGCAACGTTCAAACAGAAATAGATTTTACACCAAGCACAGAAGGCTGGCTTAAGGGAGAAATATCAGTTGCCGACCATCCCATTACTTTTGATGATAAATACTATTTTAGCTTGTACCCCATTGCCAGTAGCAATATTTATTGCATTAATAATGATAAGCCCAATACATTTATTAGCGATTTGTATGAAGTTGATAAACTTTATAAACTTACACAAAGCAAACAAGATCTGATTAACTACAGTGAATTCAAAAAATACCAAATTATCATACTGAATGAGTCCGACAGGCTATCATCCGGATTAACGGATGAAATCATCAAATACGTAAACAATGGCGGGCATCTGCTTATTGTGCCTGCTGCCGATGGCTCTTCTGCTGCAAAACTAAATAGCTTGCTGCAATACTTTAAGATGCCTGTTTTATTGAATAGCGAGGGCTTAACATTGCAGGTTAGTAGCCTTAATTTGCAGGACGAGCTTTTTAAATCCGTGTTTAGTCGTGTGCCTCAGCAAATGGATTTTCCTATAATAAAACAATATTACCCTGTAAACATATCTCAGTCTGTAGAAGGTAAATCGTTAATTTCTTTAAACAATGGGGCTCCCCTGCTTTGGCAAGCAGCCAGTGGTAAGGGCAAAGTATTTTTATTTACCATTCCGTTTCAAACAACATGGAGTAATTTCCCAACGCATTCACTCTTTGTTCCAACCTTGCTTAAAATAGGCCAGGGTGCGCAAAGCCAACTGCCACTGGCTTATACCATAGGTAAACAAAAATGGATTGCTATTCCGGAGTGGCAAGGTGCAGGCAAGGAAAAACTGATTGAAATAAAAGGTGAAAAAACAGCCCTTGTAACTGACGTTATAAATAAGAACGGCCAAATGCAAATTTACTTAGACCATGAACTTACTTTTGCCGGCAATTATACCATATCAAGTAAAACAGATAAAAGTGAAATTGCTGCAGCTTCGATGAATTATGCGCGGGCTGAATCAAATCTGGAGACACTCACAGTAACACAGCTGGAGGAATTGGCTTCTCAATCTGCACAATTCCGAGTTATTCATTCAGAAACCGCCTCACTAAGCTATGAACTGGGAAATGAGCTGAATGGAACCCCCTTTTGGCGTATTTGTGTAATATTAGCTTTGCTTTTTGTGCTGTTTGAGATACTTTTGCTTAAACTTAACTAAACAAATTGCAACTTCTTTGTTGTAAAGCGTTTACCTCATAATGAAACTTGTTATTCTAAATGCCATTGTTTGCGACCCACAATCGGCAATGCATGGAAAAAAGTGTGACCTGCTGATAAGCAGCGGAATTATTGATGACATTCAGCCATCTGCTAAAAAAGTTTTTGAAAAAAGCACCATTAAATCTTGGGATGTAAAAAGTGCGTTGCTAAGTCCGGGGTGGTTTGATATGAGAGCCTCGCTGCGTGAGCCGGGCATGGAGCATAAAGAAACCTTGGAAACCGGAGCACGCGCAGCAGCAGCAGGCGGATTTACACGGGTAGCTTGCCTACCGGATACACAGCCGGCAATGCAAACAAAAGCAGATATTGAGTTTATTTACCGGAAGAGTGAAGATTTACCTGTGCATTTGCTTCCTTACGGATCTATTACCAAAGACAGAGAAGGAACTGAACTAAACGAATTATATGACATGCATCTGGCCGGAGCTATTGCCTTTACAGATGCAAACAGAAGTCTGATGCATGCGGGTGTAATGCTAAGGGCCATGCAATATGCAGCTAATTTTGGTGGCATTTTATTAAGTCATGCTCAAGATCAAAATCTTGCTGCAGGTGGCCGTATGCATGAGGGAGCCATGAGTGTAAATCTAGGACTTAAGGGTATTCCTAATATTGCGGAGGAGGTAATGGTTGCAAGAGATATAGAGCTAGCAAGATATAACAATACCCCATTACACTTTTCCCATATTTCTTCCAAAGGCAGCGTTGAGTTAATAAGAAAGGCACGAAAGCAAGGTTTACAAATCACTGCTGATGTATCGGTAGCAAGTTTGGTTTTTACTGATGAAAATCTGAATGACTTTGACAGCAATTTTAAGGTGCTGCCACCACTGCGAGGTAAAACAGACCAAAAAGCACTATGGGATGGACTTGCAGATGGAACTATTGATTGTATTGTAAGCGACCATCAACCCGAAGATACCGAGCATAAGAATGTTGAATTTGAATATGCTGCATATGGTATGATACAACTGCAGACAGCATACGCTCTACTAAACATGTTTAAGCCTAAACAACTTGATAATGGTGTACTTGTAAAAGCACTCTCTATCAACCCAAGGAAAATATTGAACCAGCCGGGCATTACCATAAGCAAAGGAGCAAGCGCTGAAATAACCTTATTTGAACCCGGTACAACGTGGCAGTATAATTCAGCAAATAACCTTTCAAAATCAGCAAATAGTCCTGTATTAAACCAAACCCTAACCGGCAAAGTATTGGGAATTATTAATAAAGAACAGCTAATTAAAACCATATGAGTAATGCTATTAAAGGCTTAGAAGCACTGTACAAGGCATTTTCAGAAAAAGGTGATGTTCACGCGCCTGCTGAATTAATAAACTTGTTTAGCTCAAACCAAGATTTTCTGGCTAAGGTTAAAACATTTGATGAAATAGCCTCAGCACATCCGCAGTACGAGGCACTGAATGAATATGCGTTTGATCTAATGATGGCACATCATTTAGAAAACCATAACCATGATGAAGACTATTTCGACTCAAAAGAGTGGATGGATATAGAAGACAAAACCATTGAACGTGGAACTGAACTGTTAAATATGTTGCTATATCTGAGCGAAGCAAAGGATTCAGATACACCGGTAGATTTGGAAGATTTCTTGTATGAATTTTTGTTGGTGGATGAAGATGAATTTCAGGATGAACATCGCATTTATGAAGACCTCATCACACATCAGGAAATTACAGAAGAAAATTTAGATACCATTTTAAATATTGGCAAAGAAGTAAGTGAACGTTCAGAAATCAAAGAACTCTTTACACCGCTGGTGTTGTTTTTTAAAGAGCCCGATGCTAAAAACATAACCAAAGAACAGCACCACAAGTTGGCTCCAGTAGAGCGCGCGCTGCTTGCAGCACTTCTGGCCTTTTATGCCTGAAATGAGCGAGAGGTTTTTTCCTCTCAACTTAAAACATCATTGAATTATTTCTTGTTGGACAAGTGGCTATTTTTAGCCAATTATTAGGTATTTTATTTCACTACCAGATATTAAAAGCAATATTTTTTAGCAATTTTTGGTTCCCGCAAATTGTTTCCTGTTTCACTCTCAATACAACTATATTCTTTTTATTTACAGATACTTATAGCTTATCTATTTTTCGTGTACAAACGTTTAAATACGTTTACTAACGGAACTAAACGGAAGAAATACGACTAAGTTTTTGAGGTCGCCACAATTTTGCATCGTCATTTCAGAACAATGGCTCAAACTTAATAGCCTGAGTAATAAAATGACACCCGCCTACCCGCTGCTTAGTTTGCAAAGGGCGCCCGCAAGATGAAGAGCAGGTAGGTAGGAAAACTAAATTAATGTTAAATTTTAAAAACTAAAAAATCATGAACAATTTAAGAAACAGCGTTCGCCTAATTGGCCGCCTTGGACAAAGCCCAGATGTTAAAAAACTTAACGGAGGAAAAACACTCGCAAAATGCAGCATTGCTACTACAGAAGTTTATCGCAACGACAGTGGCGAGAAAGTAGAAGAAACACAGTGGCATAATGTAATTGCTTGGGGCAAACAAGCCGAAGTGATGGAGAAGTATGTGAAGAAAGGTCAGGAAGTGGCTATTGAAGGTAAACTGAGCACCCGCTCATATACCGACAAAGAAGGCAACAAACGTTACGCTACAGAAATAGTAGTAAACGAACTGCTCATGTTAGGCAGCAAAAAAGACTAGTCTTACATCTGCCCCTGCAGCAATCCAACATAGTTGGTACAAATGCTGCAGGGGCTTTTTTTTACCATCGCGTGAAAGACCTTACACAAAAGCAAGATTTATTGTATCAAATAGCAATTACATGTATACCCGGAGTAGGGGATGTAATTGCAAAAAATCTGATTAGTTATTGCGGAAGTCCGGAACAGGTATTCAGGCAAAAGAAATCAAAATTATTACGTATTCCAGGTATAGGAGAAAAACTGGCTGATTCAATACTTTCTTTCAATGACTTCTCTAAAGCTGAAACAGAAATTGAGTTTATAGAAAAACACCACATACAACCTTTATTTTACCTAGATAAAGCATATCCACACAGGCTGAAAAATTATCTAGAATCACCCGTAATGCTTTATTATTTGGGCAATGCCGATTTAAATTCGATTAAAATAGTAGGTATTGTAGGCACAAGAAAAGCCTCAGATTATGGCAAAACCTTTGTAGATGAACTTTGCTCAGGGTTGGCAGATACAGGCTGTTTAATTTTAAGCGGCCTTGCATACGGAATTGATATACAAGCTCACCGTGCAGCTATTAAAAATAAATTACCAACCGTTGGCGTAATGGCACATGGACTTGACAGGATTTATCCGGGCCAGCATAAAGCAACAGCAAAAAAAATGCTTGAAAACGGAGGTTTGCTTACAGAATTTACCAGTGGCAGTAATCCTGACCGTGAGAATTTCCCTAAGCGCAATAGAATTGTTGCTGGTTTATGTGATGTGCTGGTTGTTGCTGAAACTGCAACTTCCGGAGGTGCTATGATTACAGCAGAAATTGCCAATTATTTTAATAAAGAGGTAATGGCCTTACCCGGCAGGGTAAACGAAATATACTCTCAAGGATGCCACTTGCTCATTAAAAAAAACAAAGCAGCCATTATAACCGGTGTTAATGATCTGATTGAGTTAATGAATTGGGATTTACCTATTTCAAAACCGAAGCAGCAGCAACAACTTCATCTGGGATTGAATGAAGAAGAGCAGAAAATCATAAACTACATCAGGCAAAAACAAAAGACCGGTATCGATGATATTTCTTTTGAACTGGAAATGGATCCCGGAATGCTTTCCTTTACACTACTTGATATGGAGTTTAGGGGAATTCTAAGGCAATTACCCGGTAAATTTTTTGAATTAGTGTAGCTTTGCCTTATGCATACGTTACGAACAATCATATTTTATTTGGCATTGGCTTGCATAGCGGTAGCCAATCTTTCCTTTACTCTCCCGCCAACTTACAGCAAACCACGCAATATCATAATAATGATAGGCGATGGTATGGGCTTAGCCCAAATCAGTTCAGCAATGGCCTATTACAATGGCGTAAATGCATTTGAACGATTTAATGTAATTGGATTAAGCAAAACCTCCTCTGCAGATAATTATGTTACCGATAGTGGTGCAGGTGCAACCGCCATATCTATAGGTAAAAAAACATATAATAATGCCATTGGCGTTGATAAGGATAGCTTGCCGCATACCGGACTATTTGAATTGGCCAAAAAACGTGGACTTTCAACAGGTGTAGCGGTTACATCCTCCATTGTTCATGCCACCCCTGCCTCCTTTTATGCGCATATAAAAAACAGAAGATGGTATGAAGATATTGCAGCAAGCCTTCTAAAAAAGCAATGTGATATTGCTATTGGCGGAGGCTACCAGTTTTTTAGCAATAGAAAAGACAAACGTGATTTAACTAAGGAACTGCAACAAAACGGATATAAAGTAATTATTGATAGCAGCGAATTTAAACCATTAATGAACCCACGCTTTATTTATATGGCTGCAGCAG
>JBIIGU010000049.1:0-6605 GCA_044236275.1 Bacteroidia bacterium
ATGTTAGGCTATGATTTAATATATAAGGATAAGTCTAAAGTTTATTCACCGCGATATTTCTAATACTATGATGAGTAACACCGCTGCTTATAAAAAAGTACTCATAATAATTTTTCTGCTATTCTCAGAATCGGTTATCAATATTGCCAAAGCACAGCTGTCTGTTGAAGAGAAACAGGCAAATAAGTATTATGATCGCTTTTCTTATTTCAAAGCCATTAAGAGATATGAATCGATTAAAGATCTTAGTGTAAGTGGGCTAAGAAATCTGGCATTATGCTATCAGCGCACAAATCAGCTTGAAAAGAGTAAGGAGGCATTTGAAAAATTCATTAACACTTCTGAGGTCACAGCAGAAGATATGTTTACCTATGCAGACGTTTTAAGGATGAACGGAAAATATGACGAGAGTCTGAAATGGTTAGATAAATTTAGAGAAGCAAAACCGGATGATAATCGTTCTAAACTTTACAGCCGAGTATCAGCTGATTTGACCACGCTTCCTAAGGATGACGGGAGGTATATTATAAATAATCTTAGCATAAATACAGGCGATCAAGAGTTTGGCACAACGTATTTTTTAAATCAAATCGTGTTTGCATCTACCCGGTCAGGTACAAATCCTATTAAGCGGTTGTATAATTGGAATGAGAAACCTTTTTTGAATATCTATGTGTCTGATAAAAGTGAAGAAATGGTATTGGCTAATCCTAAGCAACTTCGAAAACAAATAAATAAGAGTCTGCATGAAGGTCCGGCTGCTTTCAATTCAAAAGGGACTATAATGGCTTTTACCCGAAATAATTACAAAGAAAAATCATCAGATAAATCGGTAAAATTCCAAATTTATTTTAGTCAGAAGAATGAAAAAGGTAAATGGCAAAAAGAGGAACCATTTAGGCTAAATAATAAAGAATATAACATAGGGCATCCCTGGATTTCAGCAGACGGAAATCAGATGTACTTTAGCAGTGATATGCCAGGAGGTGTAGGTGGTTCAGATATTTATCGAATTGTTCGAAATGCAGATGGAACATGGGGGAATGCAATAAATGTAGGACCTGAAATTAATACTGAAGCAGATGAAATGTTTCCTTTTTATCATGAAAAAGCAGACATCTTATTTTTTTCCAGTAATGGACATGTCGGATTTGGAGGGCTAGATATTTATATGTCCCAAAATTTGGGTAACGGTGAATTCAGAAAAGTTAGCAATGCCGGCCCGCCCTTAAACTCAAGGTATGATGATTTTGCCTTAATTATAGATAGTGCCTTGAAGTATGGATTTTTCTCATCCAATCGTGAGGGAGGTAAGGGAGATGATGATTTATATGCATTTGAGTTAAGAAAGCCGTTTCGTTTTGATAAAATTATTGCAGGTGTAGTAAAGGATACTGCAGGTAATATTCTTGCAGAAACCCAAGTCAATCTATATAATGATAGTGGGCGAGTAATTAAAACCATACTTACAGGTGAAAAGGGTGATTATAGTTTTATTGTAGACCCTGATCTGGAATTTAAAATAGAAGGTAGAAAGTCGAAATATAAGAATGCGTATAGCATATCTAGCACTAAGACTAAAGAGGATTCAGTCATTGTCAATCTAATACTAGAGAGGGATCCTGACATAGAATTAGTTATTTCAGTAAAAAACGGAGAAACAGGCATCCCAATACAGGGGGTAAATATTGTTATAAAAGATAATCAGACCAATAATGTGCTTGAGGATTTTATCACTCCGTCTACCGGAAATATTATTAAAGTTCTTAATGATACTAAAATAGGAGATAGTCTATCCTGTTCCATAGAGTTTTCGAAACAAGGCTATTTTACTAAACTATATTCATTTAACAGGCTAATAACAAATCCGGACGATGCGAGATTAGAAATTACAATGGACAAGAAAGTTTATGATGTTTCCAAAGTCATTCGAATTGATGCAAGCCGTTTTGATTTAAATAAGGTTGACATTAGACCAGATGCTGCCGTTGAATTGAACAAGGTGGTTAAAATAATGAATGAGTACCCCAATATGGTTATTGAGTTACGTTCATACACGGATTGCAGAGGATCGGTTAAATATAACAAGTGGTTATCAGAAGCAAGAGCAAAAGAGTCAGCCGCTTATATTAAGCGTGCTATCACAAATCCGGAAAGAGTCTTTTATAAAGGATTTGGGGAGACAAATCTTTTAAATGACTGCAAGTGTGAAGATAAGGTTATTTCAAAATGTTCGGAAGAAGACCATCAGTTAAACCGTAGAATTGAATTTAAAGTATTATCTATGGACGGTCTTGAGTCTCTCATAAATTCAGGAGTTAAAAAAGAGCCACAGAAGAATTAATCTTTTGTTTATCCAGAGTGCGTAATAACAAGAGTGAATCACTATCATTTTTCGCTCCTCCACAGTCCTCTGGTTGTTAAGGTATTCTCCCTCAATTCGTTTTCAATAAATAGGATAGATTGTGCTGAAAAATTTAAAGTGCAATTTTACGTTCAAATACTTGGAAGGAATAATCATATTTATTTTTATCATCTGTATTGTGTTTTTCGTCTTTTACAAATTGCCAATCATCAGCCGTTAGCAGAGGGAAAAAGGTATCTGCCTCAAATCGATGATGTATGCGGGTTAGATAGACTTTATTAGCCAAAGGAAGCGTGAGCTCATATATAGTTCCGCCACCGGTAATAAATAACTCTGTTTCACCGGAATATCGCGCATGTTCAATGGCATCCTCCAGATGAGGCAAAACCAAACACCCTTCAATAGCTAAATCTGTTTGCCTGCTGATAACAATATTGGTACGACCGGGTAGTGGTTTGCCAATACTCTCATAAGTTTTTCTGCCCATTACAATGGTATGGCCCATCGTAGTTTGTTTGAAATATTTTAAATCGGCCGGCAGGTGGCACAGCAACTGATTATTTTTGCCGATGCCGTTATTTTCGTCTGCAATTACAATAAGTGAAATAATCATCATATATATTTGATTTCAAAAATGGGTATAAAAAAGGGAAATAACATAACGTTAAAGCAATTCGTTCTTGTATGGATTCAGTTTGCTGCAATGCTGCTTATCGGATTCATGCAACACCGTGCGCTTGCACATGCATGGCCAGTCTGCTTTGTAGTTATTTCTGTTTTGCTTGCGGGCAGTGCATTTGTTGCGTTCAGAAAAAGTAAATTCAGCGTTATGCCTGAACCAAGTGTAAACGGGCAACTTATAACACTTGGGCCATATAGGTTTATAAGGCATCCCATGTATCTGGCTATATTAATTTATGCAGCAGGTATGTGTTTACATGAGCCTTCATGGCCTGCTATTATAGTAGCGTTAATTCTCTTTATTAATATGCTTATAAAAATAGAAATGGAGGAGAAATTACTTGCTCAGCAATACAACGAGGACTTTGCCCGCTATAGTAAAAATACCTATAAACTCATACCTGGCGTTTGGTAGTCTAAATGAGAGTAAAGAATAAAAAGGTAAAGCTTATCCTAAGCTTTTGATTTCACTCACCAACTCAGTGAGGGCTTTTTTTGCATCACCAAACAACATGCTTGTTTTTGGGCGGTAAAACAATTCATTTTCTATACCTGCATAGCCGGCTTTCATGCTTCGTTTGTTTACAATTACATTGGTTGCATTTTCTACCTCCAGAATAGGCATACCATAAATAGGAGAAGAGGGATCTGTTTTGGCTGCCGGGTTCACCACATCGTTGGCGCCAACAACCAGCACGACATCCGTAGTAGCAAATTCAGGATTAATTTCTTCCATCTCTACCAGTTTTTCATAACTCACATTGCTTTCAGCAAGCAAAACGTTCATGTGGCCAGGCATGCGTCCTGCCACCGGATGTATGGCATATTTTACCTCAACGCCTTCTGCCTCAAGTAATGTTTCCAATTCGTGCACCACATGTTGTGCCTGCGCCACTGCAAGACCATAACCCGGAACAATCACCACTTTTTTTGCATACTTCATTAATATGGCTGCATCAGATTTGGTAACTTCCTTAATGCTGCCTTGTATGCTGCTTGAACTGCCTTCAGCTGTAGTGCTGCCACCACCAAAATTACCAATTAATACATTAAGCAGGGATCTGTTCATTGCGTTACACATCACAATGGTTAACAAGGTGCCTGCCGAGCCAACCAAGATACCGCCAATCAGCATAACCTTATTGTCATATAAGAAACCACCGCAGGCCGCTGCTACACCTGTAAATGAATTAAGCAGTGAAATAACAACAGGCATATCTGCACCACCAATTGGCATAACAAACAGCACGCCATATATTAATGCCAGTGTAAGTACTAGATAAAACTCAGTTTGAAATTCTTCAGACCTAAGGGCAACTATATTGTAAGCAAAGAAGATAATAACAAGTAAAAGGCCAATGCTCAGATATTGCTGAAAGGGGAAAGACTTGTCTTTTACATTTCCGCTTAATTTACCCCAGGCAATCATACTGCCGGAGAAAGAAACCGATCCGATAATTAAGCCGGTGATGATGGTTAGAAGTAGGCCTGTTTTCTCGCCTCCGGAATTCGCTGCTAAAAATGAGTTGATATCAGTTGGGCTGCCTATTGCGCTTGTGATATGCTGGAACTCAATAACCGATATTAGCATGGCGCATGCGCCTCCCATGCCATTAAATAAGCTAACCATTTCTGGCATGGCTGTCATTTGCACACGCTTGGCAGCAAACCAACCAATGATAGTTCCGGTCAATAATCCGCCAAAAATAAATGGCAGATTTTTCAACGATTGGCCATCGGTACCCTTGTATAAAAATATGGTACCAAAAATGGCCAGCACCATCCCAAAGGCTGCAATCAGGTTGCCTTTTCTGGCCGTAGCAGGATTTCCCAGGTATTTTAAACCCAGTATAAAGGTAACAGAAGCAATTAAGTATATAGCTTGTAGAATAAGATTTTGCATATCGTTGATAGGTGTTTGGTTTGACGTTTATTTTTTCTTTTTAAACATTTCAAGCATTCGGTCAGTTACTACAAAACCACCCACCACATTGAGAGTGCCTAGCACCACTGCAAAAAAACCAAGAATGAGTGAAGATGTGTGTTCAGCCTGACCCATTACGATGATGGATCCAATGATAACAACACCATGTATGGCATTTGCCCCACTCATAAGAGGCGTGTGCAAAACAGAAGGCACGTGCCCGATTAGCTCTATACCAACAAATATCATAAGTATAATGAGGTAAAGCATTTCAATATGGCTGTTAATGAATTGAAGTATGGTTTCCATAATTATGCAGTTTGATTAATTGAAGGATGAATGATTTTTCCTTGATGGGTAATGAGTGTGCCTCTGGTTATTTCTTCTTCAAGCTCCCATTTAAAGCCGTCTTTGGTTGCAAGATGGGTCATTAGATTTTGAATATTTTTAGCATAAAGCTCACTAGCATTTTGCGGCAGGGTAGATGGCAGGTTACTTTGACCGATAATGGTTACTCCATGTTTGTGCACTGTTTTATCCAATTCACTGAGCTCGCAGTTACCACCTTGTTCAACGGCCATATCAACAATAACACTGCCCAGTTTCATTTTGCTTACCTGCTCGGCAGTAATTAAAGTGGGTGCTTTTTTACCCATTACCAGTGCAGTAGTTATGACCAAATCGGCTTGAAATAAACTTTTATCTACAGCTTCTTTTTGTTTTTGTAAATAGTCGGCTGACACTTCTTTGGCATAACCGCCTTCAACTTTGGCAGCTTCTGCACCTTTAACTTCAATAAATTTACCACCAAGTGATTCAACCTGTTCTTTGGTTTCCGGCCTCACATCGGTTACCTCCACAATAGCGCCAAGCCTTTTTGCCGTAGCTACTGCCTGTAATCCCGCAACACCTGCTCCGTAAATGAGCACCCTTGATGGTGTTATGGTGCCCGCTGCTGTCATCATTAAAGGAAAAATTTTACCCAGCGCATTTGCACCAATGATTACAGTTTTATATCCGGCCAAGTTGCTTTGCGAACTCAGGGCATCCATGCTTTGGGCGCGCGAAATTCTGGGAATAGCATCCATAGAAAATGAGCTGATACCTTGGCTGGCTATTTTATTAATAAGTTCGGTATTGTGCAGGTGGTAAAGGAAACTGATTAATGCACTTCCGTTTTTCATGGCAGATAATTCATTATCTGTAGGGGCATTCACCTTCATTACTATATCTGCCTCCTTTAATAATGATGTTTTATCACTAACAATGCTGCATCCAACCTGGGTATATGCCTGATCTGAAAAATTGGATGCATAGCCTGCGTCTTGTTCTATGCTGCAGGTAAATCCCTGTTTGATGAATTGCTGTGCCACAGCCGGAGTGATTGCTACACGCTTTTCGCCCGTTTTACTTTCTTTTAATACAGCTATTTTCACTTTGGTGGTAGTTAATTATTCTCCAACTAAGTGTAAAAAAATGATTTTTCCAAGAAACAGAGAAACTTAATATTTGACCCCATGCTTAAAATTGCCTTCCATCCCCTTTATGCACATCCACTTCCTGAAGGACACCGATTCCCTATGCTCAAATATGAGCTTATACCGAATCAATTAATAAGGACGGGTTTAGTAAATC
>JBIIGU010000050.1:0-6589 GCA_044236275.1 Bacteroidia bacterium
CAAAAATTGCATATGTTTTTCTTTGCGATGAATGAGCTCATGTGCAACCACAATAGCAGCGGAGCCAGTATTTACACCCATGCTGATTGCAGCAGCCCAAATCCAGGTACCCTCGAGGTTATGGCTGTATATGCCATAAAAATAGCTGGCTATACACAATGCTTGAAGCGGCAAATGCAGATACAGGATTAATAAAGGAAGAGTATCATCTTTTTCGCTATTGTTATTTTGTTTAGTAGGTTTTAGCAGCCACTCAGCTGCACCAAGCACAACAAGAGAATAAGTAAAATTGAGTATGCTATACCAACCGCCCAGAAGGTTTCCTAAAATAACGGCAAGGCCGGGAGTTAGGCTAAGCAGGTAAGCTAAATTTCTTATTTTCGCTTTCATTATTTATCAAAGTAAACAAAGCTTTTTTATAAAACAACAAAATACTTAATAAGGTTCCTTAAGGGGGTCTGTTTAAAACTTAAACAAAAAATCTACCAGATGGTACTGCATTGGTTTAAAAAACGGAAGGATAGTTCTAAATCTTCATACAAGGCACGATCTTCTTTTATGAACGAAACCGTCTCCCTGTAATTGGCAACCAATTTTTCAAGATGAGGTGATGTTTTATGTGGCCTTCTAAATTCCAGTGCTTGTGTGGCATTTAGCAGTTCAATTCCTAAAATGCGTTGCACGTTATTTAATACTTTATAACATTTTGTAGCTGCGTTGGCCCCCATACTTACATGATCTTCCTGTCCGTTACTGCTTACAATACTATCTACCGATGCGGGTGTGCACAATTGTTTATTTTGGCTAACAATCGAAGCAGCTGTATATTGTGGTATCATTAAGCCTGAATTTAAACCTGGATTTGAAACTAAAAATGCAGGTAGGCCTCTTTGACCAGATATAAGCTGATAGGTTCTGCGTTCTGAGATATTGCCCAACTCTGCGCAGGCTATGGCTAAATAGTCTAAACAAAGCGCCAATGGTTGACCATGAAAGTTTCCACCGGAAAGAATTAAATCATGGTCTGGAAAAACATTTGGATTATCGGTTACTGAATTGATTTCTGTAAGCACCACCTGCTGTGTAAATTCAATGGTGTCTTTACTTGCTCCATGCACCTGTGGTATGCAACGAAACGCATACGGGTCCTGCACCTGTGTTTTGGGCTTTGCAGCTATTTCGCTATCCTGCAGGCAAGCTAGTATTTCTTGTGCTGTATGAACCTGACCTTTGTGGTGCCTGATCATATGCAGAGCCGGATGAAAAGGGTCTAGGCGGCAATCAAATGCATCCAGTGATAAAGCTGCAATCTTATCGGCAAAAGCGGCAAGTTTAATAGCACGCATTACGCACCACACGGCATACGCTGCCATAAATTGAGTGCCGTTTATTAATGCAAGACCTTCCTTTGACTTAAGTGCAATGGGTGCTAGCTGATGCCGTTTTAAAAGCAGTTCGGCCGGAACTTTTTTCCATTCGCCTTCCTGAAGGTCCCAAACTTCACCCATACCAAGCAGCGGTAAACACAAGTGCGCTAGAGGAGCTAAATCTCCGCTTGCACCAAGCGAGCCTTGCTCATATACCACGGGTAAAATATCCAGATTAAATAAATCAACCAAACGCTCTACTGTTTGCAACTGAACCGCACTATGCCCATAGGCCAGGGATTGAATTTTAAGCAACAGCATTAGTTTAACTATTTCTCTGGGTGAGGCATCTCCTGTGCCGCAGGCATGAGAGAGCAACAAGTTTTTTTGTAATTGCTCCAAATCTTCTGCACCAATTTTGGTGTGATGCAATGCCCCAAATCCTGTATTGATTCCGTAAATAGGCTCACTGTTTGAAGCCATTTTATCATCCAGAAATTTGCGACAGGCAGTAATTTTTTCCTTAGCATCCGATGATAGGCGAATCTGTTTATTCTCTTTCAGGATATGTGTAATATCATGAAATGAAAGTTGATGGTGTATCTCAAAAGTGTTCATATGAGTAATGCCTCACGCAAGGTGAGATTGGATATGTGTTATAATATCTGTCAAGCTAAGTTCTTGTTGAGTTCCCGCTGTTAAATTTTTCAATACCGGTTTACCGGATTTGATTTCATTTTCACCAATGATAACAGCAAATGGAATATTAAGCGCATTGGCGTAGTCTAGTTGCTTGCCTATTTTTTTTACCACATCCGGATATACTTCTGTGGCAATACCGGCCTGACGCAATTGAGCAGCTGCATTAATAGCATAGGCTTGACCTGATTTATCAAAGTAGCAAAATATTGTACGGGTTGTGCTGGCTTGCAATGAATCAGGGAATAGTGAGAGGTCTTCCATCACATCATAAATCCTATCTAAACCAAATGAAATACCTACGCCTGAAACATCTGGTAAACCAAATATGCCGGTAAGATTATCATAACGGCCACCACCACCTATACTGCTTTTAAGAGAACCTGCTGTAGCAACCACTTCAAAAATGGCTCCCGTATAATAGGTCAATCCGCGGGCTAGCGAGAAATCAGTTGATAAGTTAACAGGTTGATTGGGAAGAGCACGAAGTGTATGGATGATGTACTCCAGTTCTTCTATGCCATTTAATCCTTCGGCCGAATCTTTTAATTTTATTTTTAGTTCATCAAACAGCTGTTCCCCTTTGCTTTGAATAATTTCAAACAACAACTGAATTTCATTTTGGGTAAAGCCATGTTTACTCAATTCATTTCTTACACCTTCTTCACCCACTTTATCAAGCTTATCAATTGAAAGCGCAATTGAATTCATGTGCTCTTTTCCTTTCACTACCTCCGCAATTCCTGCCAGCACTTTTCTGTTATTGAGTTTGATTTCGTAGGGAATCGCAAGAGCAGTAAAAACCTCTGCGTAAATAAGGATTAAATCAATTTCATTTAACAGGCTATTGCTGCCAATCACATCTGCGTCACATTGCCAGAACTCACGATAGCGACCTTTTTGTGGCCTATCGGCTCTCCAAACGGGTTGCATCTGATATCTTCTGAAAGGAAAAGTAATTTCATTTCGGTTCATCACCACATACCTTGCAAATGGAACGGTAAGGTCATAACGTAGTCCTTTCTCTGCAATAAATTTCATTGAAACTTTAGCATCCAAGTCGTTTAATTTTCCGCTGATGGAAGGAAGATAAGTTCTATCCTTGCTTTCATCAGCCAGCATGCGGTCATTATAATCTTTCAGTTCTTTTAGGTAGTCGCCAGAATTCAATATTCTAAACAATAGCTGATCGCCCTCCTCACCATATTTACCTTCAAGGGTAGACAGATTCTCCATAGCAGGTGTTTCAATAGGCATGAAACCATATTTCTTGAAAACCAGTTCAATGGTTTGCAAAATATGTTTTCTGCGCTGCACCTGCAGTGCATTAAAATCACGAGTGCCTTTGGGCAAGGATGGTTTGTGGCTCATAACTACGGTCAGCGAAAATAGCATATTCATTTCACCTAATAGGAGTATTTTTAATAAAAATATTAGCTTTTATCTTGTTTAAGATGAGGTGTTTATTATCTTTACCAAATCATGTACCCGAGTTAATGCGGTACATTCGGATTCAGTTTTCAAATTATGCAGTAGATGCTTTAAACAGAAGACCATGAAACATCTTTTATTATTTTTTTTATTGCAGTTAAATCTGCTTGTTTTGGCTCAAGGGGGCAAAGAACTAGGTACAGGCAATGAGTTTAAACAGTTTGTCGCTGATCCTGCGAGCTTAAGTAATCAATCACTCGCATTTAACAAGAAGCAGCATGGCTACTTCGCCTATGCGGCAATGCTTCCGGGTCAACCACCGCATACCCCGGGCCCCATCGTTATTAAATGCGATACCGGAAACGGGTGGTACGATTTAGCAGACCTATCATATTTTGGAGCAGGCATTAAACCTATAGTAACCTTTGATAAGTTTGATACTCTACACATAGCATTTTTTAACCAAACAGGTATTACTGTGCTAAAATATCGCAATACCTATTGGGAGCGTATGGGCTTTCAGGATTTTCCACTGGGTTCAAGTCAGGTTTCAGATATAGTTTTAAAATTTGACGCCAATAATAAACCCTATATAGCTGGATTAACAGCCGACAGCTCTATTATTATAAAATCATACGATGGTTGGGATTGGTATACTGTGCATGCCTCCGGTAATCTGAAATTGATGGGGAAGGAGTTTGATTTAGGAATACCGGATGGTGATACTGCGCTTTACATAGCAGGTTTTCAGAATGATTATAGTGGCTCTAGAGCAGCATCTATATTGCGTATGCGTGCACCCGCCAATATCTGGGATACCTTAGCTAACGAGATTTTTAAGGATACTTCTACAACCAATCCTGTTGATCAAATAGGTTGTAAAATTATTTTTTCTAATAATGGAAAGCTCTATCTCTATCTGAGTTACGCTGACAGTAGTTCAAAAGTATTCTCAATCAATCAACTCTTGGAATGGAAAGAAGAGGCAAGCCTGCCCAATAACTGCTTCAATTTCCAAATGGATAAGAATGGCAGATTTTATGCAATTCAAAATGAAGAGAACCAATTCTCACTTATTTCTATGCAAGATCAGGAATGGCAAAAATTGGGAGCATCTTCCTATCATCAATGGAGCCATGATTTTGTTTATACTTTTAATGATACAATTCCTTATCTGGTATTAAACAGGCCTCTACTTAAACCAGAAATGGTTAAACTTTCTAATGATATTTGGGAAAGAGCAGGTGGAAGTACTGAAGGCAAAGTAGGATTTTCTGATTCTTCAGTATTTCATTTGAGCATTGCTGTAAATCCTCTTAATGGCTTTCCATATGCGGTATATACTGATGCTGCTGCTCAAATGAGAACGGTAGTAAAGGCATGGAATGGCACTGATTGGCAAAACATAGGCAGTGATATTTCCTCAGGTTCTTCAAAGGGTAACAAAATTGCAATTGATAATGACGGTGTGCCGTATGTTATTTTCTCCGATTCTGCTTTTGGATATAAAAATGTAGTTAAGAAATTTGATGGTACAAGCTGGGTAATGCTTGGCAACGATGCAATTTCAGCAAATGAGGCTTTAGACAATCAGCTAATAATAACTCCCGATAATAAACCGGCAGTATTATTTATCGATGCAGGTTTGGGAAATAGCATTGTTATGAAAACATTTGAATCCGGAAATTGGCAAATTTTTGGAAGTGGTAATATATCAACCGCTGCTGCCTTAAAGCCACAGGTAGTTGCAGCTGATGCAGGCGGATTTATTGTAGCCTACATTGATGTTACAGATAATAACAAGGTTAAGTTAAAGAAGAGCAGTAATGGAGGCAGCTGGACTGATATTTCTGCTAATGATGCATCCAATGAAGCATTGATTGATATAGGGCTGAAACGAAATACCACAGGTGATTTATTCATGATGATGGTTGATCAGCCAGGAAGAAAAATGACTATTAAGAAACTTGAAAACGGTGGAGGAGAATGGATTGATATGGGTGGTGCCAAAACAAAAGATTCTGTTGGCGGTTCGCCATCTATTGGTTTAGATAGGGTTGGTACGCCAATTGTGGCTTATCCAAATCCTAAAGCAGGCAATAAACTATCAATAAGAAAATGGGATGGTACAACATGGCAAAACGTTGGTGTAATGGGAATATCAGCCGGCAGTGTAAGGGATGTGCATATGGTTATAAATGATAAAAATGATGAGACGTTTATCGGTTATTCATCTGTTCAGGGTTTTGTAAGAAGTTTTAATAATACCAATGTGAGCACTAAGCAATTGGTTGGTCCTGACGAACGCTCTGTTTTAAGAGTTTATCCAAATCCTGCTTCATCTTATTTTCTAATTTCAGCACCTGAATTGTTCGAACAGGATATTGAGATTTTTGATTTGTACGGCAAGTGTGTGCTTAAAATAGCTGCTAACAGAATGCAAGAGGTGCTTATAAACAGTGCCGGATTCTCGAATGGTATATATTTACTTAAGAGTGGGATACACAGTTCCAGACTTATTATTTCAAAGTAGATTCCGAGATGTCTAAGGCAGCATCTAGATAAACAAAAATATCTTCCGGCAATTCATCTCCTGCTTTGGGCGCGCGTTTGTGGCCAAAGCGCACCATAATCAAGTTAATTGAGGGGATGGCAAATACATATTGCCCTCTAATGCCTCGCATATAAAAAATGGAATGACCTTTATGCTCCATCAGCCACCATTTAAATCCGTATTTATTATTGGGCTTACCTTCTCTGTCAACCAGATTAGCAGGTATAACAGATTCTGCCACATAGGCTGAGTCAATGATCTGTTTGCCATTCCATTTTCCATGCTGCATCATGAGTTTGGCAAGTTTGGCAAAATCTCTTGCGTTGGTATACCAACAGCAACTAACTTTTTCCATTCCCTTATCATCTATGCTCCAAAAGGCAGTCTTCTCAGCACCAATGGGTTTCCAAAGCTTTTCAGTGGCATAAGCGGCAATGGTTTTACCGGTTACTTTTTTTAATATCATACCCAGCAATTGTGTATCGCCACCTTTGTAGTGCCAAATCTTGCCCGGTTCTGCTACTACATTCGCCTTAAG
>JBIIGU010000308.1:0-6586 GCA_044236275.1 Bacteroidia bacterium
TCATCTATTTATCATTTGTTTCATCAGGATGCGAAATTCAGACCCAGCCGTATTCAGCAACAAAAAGTAGATGCAGGTCATCACGGACGTAAAACGGGAAAAGGTTTTTATGATTATGAGTAATAAGAGCATTTATATTCTTTTTTTATTCTTTGCTTTGGCCTCATGCAAAGACGACTCTGACGGAAACAATACAGCATTTTTTCCCGAAGTACAGGTAAATACAAGCGTAAATCTATTATTCCCTCAGTTCAGTGCACTCAGTTTAATTCAGGGATATGTGTATTTGCCTGATGGGTATAGAGGTATTGTTCTTTACCGAACTGTTACAGATGAGTTTGTAGCCTTTGACAGAACCTGTCCTTACAATACAAATAATACCTGTGCATATATCACGGTAGATAGCACCGGTTTCTATTACCGCTGCGGACAATACAATCCAAATTGGACTCCCTGCTGCGATTCTAAATTTGATGCAAATACAGGTATGGTTTCAGTTGGACCTGCCAGAAGAGGACTCAAACAATATTTCACACGAAGAGATGGAAATGTCATCTATATAAGCAACACGCCATTCTAGTTTAACCAAGTTTCGTGAATTGCTTTTAGCACATCAAAACAAGTTTACTGTAAAAAAGGATTTGCAGTCCTTTCTGCCCCAATATTCGTTTCGTGCCCATGGCCAGGATAAATGCGCATTTCATCAGGCCAAACCAATAATTTAGTTTTAATACTTCTGATAAGGGTATCATAATCACCCCCAGGCAAATCAGTTCTTCCAATGCTGCCTGCAAACAATACATCACCTGCAATACATAAATTTTGTTCTAAGTTGTAAAAACATAAAGATGCAATGGAATGGCCCGGAGTAAAAGCAATACTAAGTTTGCTGTTACCAAAACTAATTTCATCATCTTCGGTAATATAAATTTGTTTTTCGGGTATTGAATCCAACACCATTCCAAACATAGAAGCCCAAGAAGATGTGCTGTTATAGGTAAACAATTCCTCTTGATGTAAATAAAGTTCTAAATTCCATCTGCCTGCAACAAAAGCATTCCCTAGTACATGATCAATATGGCAATGCGTATTGATTAGCTTTACTGGTTTAAGATTATTGGTTAATATAAAACTGCTCAGGACTTGTTGCTCTTGCACCTTATAACATCCGGGATCAATAATGATACACTCACCGGTTTCATCAAACAACACATAGGTGTTTTCCTGAAACTCATTAAAAACAAACTTCATTACCTGTATCATGCCTTTTATATTTTTTGCATGATACACATACTGTGCAAAAAATAAAAGAGCCACCTTTTAGGGCGGCTCTTTTATTTGCATCACAAAGAAGTGCTATTTTGTTGTCTTCACAATCTTCTTGGTTGCCACTGCATTGCCATGTAAGATACGAATGAAATATATGCCATCAGCAAATTCATCCAAGGCAATAGATTCGGAACTAATCCTATCTGCTTCGCCTTTAGCTGCATCATACACTATTTTACCAAACATATCCAAAACCTGCAAGCGTGTTGATTCGGCACTATTGAATACTGCATTTATTATGATTGAAGTAGATGCAGGATTTGGATAAATACTTAAGCTTCCAATATTGCTTAAGTTATCCATGCCAACATTACTCACAACAAATGCTGCTGAGATATTAGGGCAACCATTGCTATCTACCGAAACAACATAATTTCCATTTTGTGTAAATCTGTATTTACGGGCCGTAGCGCCAGATATGGCTGTTCCATCTTTAAACCATTGATAACTTGTTCCAATAGAAGAAGCGGTTAGTGTATCGCTACTTCTGGTAATCGTTGGTTTAACCGGTAAAGGTTTAACATTAACAATTGGTGTGTTAGAAGTATCTATTGTTTTGGTTGCGCATTGTGCATTTGATGTCAGCACACAAATAAATACATCTCCATTATTAATTGCATCTGTTGTGTATCCGGTGCTGTCTGTTCCAACCTGAATACCATTTTTAAACCATGCAAACACAGGAGTAGTTCCACCGTTTACTGCATTGGCCGAAAAAGTTACCGCACCACCCTTACAAATAGCGGATGAGGATGCACTCACATTTACATCAGGTGTTACTGTTGGGGTAACTGACACAGCGATTGCCGCTGAAGGCAGCGCAGGATTTGATGGGCAGTTTACACTAGAGCGGAAAATAACACGAATAGAATCTCCATTGCTTAATGCAGCCGTAGTATACGACATGCTGTCATTTCCAACATTCACGCCATTTCTTTGCCATTGGAATGAAGGGGTAAATCCACCATTGCTATAGGTAGCACTGAAGGTAACGGGACTTCCTTGACAAATATTATTTCCGGTTGAATTGATGCTAACTGTAACCGGAATAATATTGTTTACACGCATCAGTAATTTATTAGAAACAACATTATTGGTGGTTGCACAAGCGGCACTTGAAATAAGAACTGCATAGAAGGTATCATTGTTATTTATAGCTGCTGAAGTAAATCCTGAACTATCTGTGCCAACATTAACACCATTGCGCTTCCACTGATATGCCGGAGTTATTCCGCCATTTGCAATATTTGCATTAAACTTAACTACTGTGCCCGCACAGATGGTTGTTGCCGTACCTGAAACATTAATGGCAGGTGTAACCGATGGGGTAACCTGCATCACAATAAAGTTAGAGGTGTCGGAATTCTTTGTTCTGCACAATGCATTACTAGTCATAATTACCCTAATTGTATCGCCATTATTCAACGTAGCTGACGTAAATCTGACACTATCTGTTCCAACTATTGAACCGTTGCGCCTCCATTGGTAGTTTGGCGCTGAACCTCCATTTACCGGTGCTGCATTAAACTGCACGGAGGTGCCACTGCAAATATTATTAAATGATGAATTGATGGTTACATCAGGGGTAGAAGTTGGTGTAACCGTCATCCTTACAATATTTGAATTAACATTTGTAGAAGTAGCACATACAGCATTGGACGTTAATACAACATATATGCTGTCATTGTTCTGAATATTATTATCTGCATAAAAACTGGTGTCGGTGCCTACATTAACATTGTTCTTCTTCCATTGATAACGAGGGGCGCTTCCACCATTGGTGATCGCACCTGTATACGTTACTGCCGTTCCGCTGCAAATACTGGTTGCAGTTGGAGTCATAACAATAGTAGGCGTAACCGAAGGAGTTACATTAATACCAATTTTATTAGAATTTACCTGAGCCGGAAGTGCACATGCAGCATTTGAATTCATGACAACCTGAATGGTATCATTGTTACTAAGCGTAGAAGTAATAAATCTATTTGAATTACTTCCAACATTGATGCCATTTCGCTTCCATTGATATACTGGCGCAATTCCGCCATTCAAAGGTGTTGCTGTAAAGGTATCTACAACGCCTGAACATATTGCAGTTGCAGATGCTACAATACTAACTGATGGTGTAACAAAATTATTTACAGTCATCTTAATAAAGTTAGAGGTATCAATGTTTGGACTTGCACAAGCAAGATTAGATGTCATTACCAGTGTTATACTATCACCATTGCTTAAGCCGGTTGACTGATAGATGGCTGTGTCTGCTCCCACATTTGTTCCATTACGTTTCCACTGATAAGATGGCCTTGTTCCGCCATTGGTTGGAGTTGCTGTAAAGGTTACATTCTGACCGGTACAAATATTTGTTGAAGTCGCAGCAATTGTTACAACAGCAGGTTGGGTAGTATTCACATTCATGATAATAGAATTTGAGGTTACCGAAGAAGGTGTTGCACAAGTTGCAGATGAAGAAAGTATACAAATGATTGAGTCATTGTTTGACAGCGCAGTGGTAACTATTGAATCTGTGTTGCCAAATGTAATACCGTTTCTACGCCATTGAATAAGAGGTGTACTTCCGCCATTGGTGTAGGTAGCCCTAAGGGTAACACTTGTTCCGCTGCAAATAGCTGTACTAGAAGCGTTGATTGAAATGGTAGGAATAACCGTTTGTGTAATTGTATAAGCACGTGAGGCACTGTCATTGCTTGCATTAATATCTGTGCCACCATTAGGATTAGAAGCAAAAGCGGTAATTACAGGATTGCCTGAACTAAAGTTTACTTGGCCTACATTGATTGGTCCGGATGTTGCACCAAGGCCCAAGCTACCCGACCAAGGCGTAATAAGCTGCAATACACCATCAACCAATACCTGAATATTTGCCGAAATGATATTTTGGTTACCATAATTTCTTAATCGCACCACCACATTTCTTGGCCCGCTGCAAAAGCCTGCTGATGCAGGAGAATCAATACTTAATACCCCTATATCCATAGAGCTGTAGTACTCATCTGCTCCCAAATCCGGAGGCGTTTGTCTACTTTCTCCATCTATATCTGTAGTAACCTGTGCAATGGTGGTACCCTTAGCACCTGCCGATGTAAGATGAAAATCACGTACCCCCAGATAATTATTTGCTGATGATACAGAGTTGGCATTAAAGCCTCCACCGCCCTGGTAATTTGTGCTGGTATAAGTTGTTCCATTAATAAAAATTAAGTTAACAGGGGCTGTACCAGATTTGTAGAAATTATTAAAGTTGAAAGCGGTGAATGAGGTAGGTCCGTTTACATAGAAAGGAAGACCGGCTCCGGTTGCAGCTGCATAATAGAACACATTGTTTCTAATATCCAGATTGTTTTGACTTGTAAAACCATTTATATAAACTACCGCGCTCTGAGCTAGTGATGTAGCGATATCTGTTTGCATGGTATTATTCCAGATATCCCAGAAATCGGAGTAATTCCAGTTAATGGCGTTGGCATTTGTTGTTCTGAAACTACCACCAATCATATTGTTAATCATTTTTCCTCTGGCTGTTGAGGTATTGCTGCAGAACCATGTGTAAATACCTGTTTGACCTGAACCATGTATGCGGTTGTTAGATATTTCATGGAAACTTAAACCAGTTGTATATAAATTATTCAAATACAATCCTTGGCTATTGACATTTCCGGTTACACGCATATTCAGGTTGTTATTTAAGAACTTAAGTGCATCAATATAATTTACATACACACCATAATAGAAAGCACTGTCTATATTGTTTCTTCTGATTCTGATATTATTTGCATAAGGAGTGCTTGTTCTTCCGTTCACTACAATTGAATAATAGCCTGCAGTAATTCGATTACTATCTATCTCAACATTATTAACAAAGGTTCCATTAGCTGAAGCGAGCGGGTTGTTAACGTCTGTTCCACCATTAATTAGCACACCTATATATCCGGTATTACCTGAACTTGCACCGCTACCGGTTATTCTGATATTACAATTTTTAATCCTTGCCTCATGAGATAATCCCATGATGTGGACAGGGACGCCAAGATTAGCCCCAGTGCTTTGAATGGTCATATTCCGGAATGATACAAAAGGTGAATTATTGATTCGTAATGTGTGGGCGGCTGTTGCAGATATTGGACTAAACGTTAAGATAGAGCCGTTTTGTGAATTGCCTGCAAACCAAATACGTGTGGTATCATTTGCACCTGGAATTACACCAAGATTAACCTGCTCATTAAAGGTAGCGTTTGCAACAGTAAAATATACATCATCACTTAAGCCTGCGCATTGCAATGCTGAGACAGCTGCGCCAAATGTTGTAAAGTTACTTGGTCCACTGCCTCCAGGATCAATAGTGTAATTGCCACTCATTGCTGGGCAAAGAGGCCCAACAGTTAAGGTGTCGTCCAAGGTATTGTTATCCGCCACACCATTTGGTAAAGTGGTGTATGCTTTTATGGTATACGAACTGCCCGGTGCAAAATTATATTGCCCTGCTCCTGTAAACACAACCAACTGCGTATCGCATGGCAAAATAGTATCAGGAACAAATATTGTAACCGGTGCAGCATTATTTATACTGTAATGAACATTAACCCCGGTAATCATATTATTGCCAAGATTTGATACAATAAGTGTGATGTCCTGCAAGCCTGCATTTAGCGGTATGGTTGGCGAAAGCAAGGCACTTACGCCTGTATTGTTTGATATCCCACCCGTGAGTTCATCTGCACCCATATCCGGAGGAATCAAACGGGCTTGGCCATCAATATCATTCGTAATGGCGGCAATCTGAACACCATTGTTACAGGTATTATTTATATGTAAATCCCTACGCGAAACAAAGAATGGATCTCGACTAATGGAATTCTGGTTCCTGCCTCCTCCGCCTACAAAATTCGAACTATTGTAATTGAGCCCTACAAAAATCAGCGGATTTGAATTTCCGGGCTTGTAATAATTATTGAAATTAAGGGTAGATACATTTCCGGTTGTTGCCGCATAGAATGGAATTTGAGCAGACGCTGCAGCACTCACTGCAAGAATATTGTTGCGCACATCCATCTGATTTGAGTTGGTAATATGCAACACTCCGTTTGGATTTGAGCTAATGGTATCTGATAGGATTGAATTAAACCAGATTCCCCATGATCCGGAATACTCTGCATAAATACCAAAGTGGCTACTGCTGTTTCGGAAACCCGTTATCATATTGTTTGCCATACGGGAAGGATTACTGAAAAATCCATAT
>JBIIGU010000052.1:0-6525 GCA_044236275.1 Bacteroidia bacterium
AGGCACCAGCAAAAAAGTAGTTTTTTTTGCGGGTAGCAAACCATTGTATAGTGCTGCACCAAGCATGGTTTTGTTATACAGGTTGGCACCTATTGCCGGACTGATGAACATGCGGTGTGTGCCAGGCTTTTCTATATTTCCTATCCATTGCAAGGTGGGTGTGGGCCATGTTCTAAATAAGCCATGGGTTCTGCTAAAGTTGTTGTTGCGATTAAAGTCTGCTGTGTGCTCATAAGCATCAAGCACCAAATAATCAGCTTGCTGATGAGGGAGAGTGAACGATGTGTCTTTACCTGTAAAACCCTTATGCCATGTGGTGTTTACTATGCTGCCGTTTTTAAATGAGCTTACCGGGAAGGGAGCTCCAAACGCACTGCCGGCAATAACAATTTTACTTGTTGCAGGGTCATATGATATTATTTTTAAGTCGGGACATTGTGTTTTTGCCATAAGCCCGTCAAAAAACCAGCTCAGGTTTTCGCCAGTAAAACCCTCGGCATGTGCCCTGAAATCATCAGGAAGGGGATGCTTAAATTTCCATTTTTCATAATAAGCCTTCATCATCTCATCAAACCGATTTGACCCAAGGTAATTTTCGAGGTGCATGAAGTTAATGGCGCCTTTGGCATAAACCATTGCACCATAGTTTTCGCTCGTGAAAGAATCGCTTTTAATATTCACCGGCTGGTCATCATTCATTCGTGCATGAATGGCATGGTGTAACTGATAAAAACCCAGCCCGCTAAACTCTTCTTGTATATTGTTTCCTTTTAAATTGCTTAATGTTATACCGCCATGTGCGGGCACCTTTTTTTGATAGGCACTGCGCATTTCATAATAGTTATTAATGCTCTCATCCATCCATGGATATAAGCGCTCGTTGTTTCCCAAAATGCCGTAAAACCAGTTGTGTCCAACCTCATGCACAATTACCTGCTGCTCTACCGTGCTCATATTGGTTATGGTGGGATACTCCATGCCGCCACCCGCCAACAGTGGAGTGTAAACGCCTGTTGCCTGCGTAAAAGGATATTCGCCTACATGACCAGAATAAAAAAGAATGGCTGAATCCACCCAGTGTACCACACTCTTTTTAGGATTGCTGCTGTAAAACCAGGTGGTAACTTTTTTGCCGCTTTGCGGCAAAATCACCTCGCTTCTTTCCACTTTAAATCGCTTATCGCAAAACCATGCAAAATCATGAATGCTGTCTTGCACATACCGGAGTGTTTTATAGGTTGCCGAAGATGGCGGATTTTCGGGAGATGTGATATTGCCTTTTACTGATGTAAATTTCTTTTTACTTAGCTCAAATAGTTTTTGCAGCTCATCTGCATTTGTAAGGTTTCCGGTGGCGGCAACAATATAATTATCGGGCACAGAAATGCTAACATCAAACGAACCAAACTCACTGTAAAACTCTCCTTGGTCTAGATACGGCATGGGATTCCAGCCGTTTACGTCATATACTGCCGGTTTAGGATACCATTGGGTAATACAGTATAATTGATTTTCATGACCCATGCGTGAAAAAACCTTCGGTATTTTAACTTTAAACGGGGTTGAAATGTTAACAGATTCGCCAGACTTAATAGGTTTATTAGGAATTAGAATAGCGATATCTATATCACTGGTAAGATACCATTTAATTGTTTCACCATTAATTTCAAACCTTAACGAATCAATGTATCCCCTTTCTGTTTCTTCGGCAAAATAAAAATCAGTTTTGCCATTTTTTATCTGCTGTTTGGCAAAGGCTGTTTCATTGTTTTTATAAGCATTAGGCCACAGATGCATATAAATGGTGTCGAGCAAATGAGGAGAATTATTGGTATACCTGATTACCTCGCTTCCTTTAAGTTCATTGCTTACATCGTTTAGCTTAACATAGATTAGGTAATCAACCCGCTGCTGCCATGCAGCCTGTTTAAAAAAATCGATTTGCTGTCCTGATGCAGAATAGGTGGTGGAAAGAATAAAAGTGAGCAAAAAAACTTGATTTCGCATAATTAAATAGGTATGCAAGTGCATATCCGCATGCGATATTACTTTTTATTGCCATTATTTTGGTCAAATATTTTTTTATTGATCTTACGTTTCTTTTCTATAATCAGGAAAGAAAGATAAAGCCCATCTGACTCTTTGGTTATGCTAAGTTCATAATTGTTTTTGGCAAGTTTAAAACGGCTTCCCAGCACGGCTTCGTCCATGCTAATATTATAGTCGCCATAAGGCAGAAAGAATTCGAACGAACCATCAATAGCTGTTAGCGAGCTGATGGTTTTATTGTGATTTACTGCAGTTATTTTTATAGATGACAAATCAAATAATTCATCTTTATCTGCAGCAATTGCTTCCCGATCTATTGATACTTTGCCTTTAACCCTAACACCTTTTACATATGGAATGAGCGCGGTTTTATTTTTGGTTATAATTAGTGTGTCTGTAATATTAGGAAACCAGCCAGGCACAGGTTCTAATGCAAAAACCCGCCATCTGTTAACGCCCAAAACAGCACCCATAATGGATGCTTCTCCTTCTGCGTTGGTTAGCACTTCTTCATCACCAATTATTACCACAACATTTTCAACAGGGCGTTCTCTTTTATCTAACACTCCGTTGCCGTTTACATCATAAAAAGCCGACACTTGGCAATTGGTAAATTTTGATTTTTTAAAGGGTATGGGCGCAGCAAATTCTTTGCGAACGCCAAGGGTTATAAAAACACTCTGATTGGTTATTCTTTCTTCGTCACCTGAGCCCGAAAGCGATGGGTTATAAAAATTTGAAAGCGCCATACTTGAGGTTATTCCGATTGTGGCCCCAACCCTAAAACGCCAACCATCACGTGTAAACATATAAATATCGGGATTTAAGCTAGCATTGTGTTGTTTAAAAATATTATTATAAAAATAGTTGGCACCTGTTTGCAGCATAAATTTTGTATTTGCAAAAACATACTGGTGTTGTAGGCTAGTAGTAAGCGTTTGTGGTGTAATACGATTTGCCGTTGCAGCGCTTTGTTCTGATATGCCAAAATTACCTATAATATAGCGACAATTCATAGTGAGAGTTCGGTAGAAAAACAAGGTATTCCACATTAAAAATTGCGTTGATTTAAACCTTGAATTGCTTAATGGAACATTATTACCTGCTTCCACTGTGGTTGACAAACGCGTATTATCTCTGGGCTCAAAAAAGTTATAATTTAAACCTCCGCCTATTACTTCATAATTAAGCAAAAAAGTATTCATGCGATTAAAGAATAAAATAGGCTGTACGCTTCGCGTTCTAAATCCGCGTATAAAAGACAAACGATTGATGAAGCTTACATTGTTCATTTTCGCTACCAACGTGCTTGTTTGGTTATAATTGTTTGATAGCATTACACTCCATTTGTTATTTATGAAGTATCTTGATCTGTGATTATAAAATAATCTGGAAACGCCCGAGTTGGCATAATCACGCGTATTTTGGCCAAAGCTATGCTCCATGCCCAGTTTATTCTTTAAAAAAGTAGAATTATAATTGGCCAATAAAAAATAACCGTAATTGTTTGTTTTTCCTTGAGTCGTATTATCAATATTATTCCAGCTGTTGGAAAACATTGCGTTTATAGTGTGTGTTTTGAAGAATGAATAGGTCATTCTTGTATTTAACACAGTTGATTTGGTGCCATTAAATTTATTATCAGCATTACCATATTCTAGGTGTATCAGATTGTTTTTATAATATCTTAAACTATGGCCAATACCATATGAACTAAGGATAACTGTGCCATTGCGGTCCTGGTTTATTACATAAAAACTATTAATGGTGTTTCTGGGGTTGATGTTATATGCGCCTTTAACACCCCGTCCAAAACTTTGAAGCCCAATATATGCACCATTAAGAAAACCTGCCTGCAAATTTCCTTTTGGGTGAAAATATCCGATATAGTAGTTATTGTTCCTGAATAATTCAGAGTAATTATTGCCAATAGCATTAGCCTGCATATTGTAAATGAGCGATTGGTCTGGTCCGATATTGGATTGCCCCCGAATATTTATATTTGTAAAGGAAATCTGATCAAGCAGGTTGCTCACGTTATAATCTACAATAAAGGGCAGGTCGGAATAGGTTTGCCGTTCAGCTCTTTTTTCGTCACTGAGTTTTTTAAACTGTAATCTTGTTGAGGAGCTGAAGGATCCTGGTTGTCCAAAATTGGGCTCCTCAGTGTTTATAATAAGGTTATATGATTTTTCTTCTCTTGAATTATCCGGACGATAGTTTTCAATATCTATCATCGCAAAATTCCTTTTACCCTGCATATACTTAAATGTGTATAAAAAGGTTGTGTCTTCAAAAGAATTTAAAAGCAGAATTTGTGAGGTTTTCTTTATGGGTTTCCCGGTAGAGTCAATTATAGCAGATTGCAGGCTCATATTGTTTATGGTATACATAATGGGCTGAGCCTCTGTCCCTGTATTGATAATGTTTACGCTAAACCGAGCTTCGTCCTCCCTGTTTTTAAAATAAACAACCCCAGCGGGTTCGGTACTAACTTTCCAACTAACGCTTTTTTTGGTATATGCCCAGAAAATATCATGACCTAAGTCCATGTCGTCTGTAGAAACTGCGAAAGCAGAAACCATGTATCTGCTATTACCTGCGCCTTTTCCAAGCGGAACTATTCTTACCGGCATATAAAGGGTGTCACCGGCCTTACATTCATACTGATTTCCGGGGTTAAAAAGCAATTTCCAACCGGCCGGATAGTCAATATTCAAGGTAAAACTTTCAGAAGACTCTCCAATATTTACAATTTTTACCACATTGGAAATTACATCCCCCTTTTTTAATTCAAATTCTTTGGTTTGCCAGGTAACTTCGAGTTTGCGGGACTGCCCATTAGAGCTGATAAAAAACAGCAAAAACAGCATTATGGGCAAAAAGGCTTTGGCAATATGTTTTTTATTGCTACGCATTTTTAGAAGACTTCGGTTAGCAAGAATCTTACACGCAGCTCATAAATACCGCTTTTAAGGCTGCCCCCTGGTACAATGCGGTAGTCAATATCAAAAATATATTCGTTGGGATTGGTGTTTGCATTTCCCGGACCATTTACATTTGTTATGCAAGAGCCGGCTGGGGTTGTAATTCCATTGTTGGTTATTACCATAATTGGAGTGCCGGTAACAAGCGGCACGCTGAAAAATTGTGAGCCTGTTTGAGATGTATTGCAAAGATTTTTTATGCGCAGTTGAAGTATATCTATTTTTGGTGGCGTACCTGATACGGACTGGCTAAAAACCGTTTCCCATTCGTTATTGGGTGTAGCGCCTCCTCCATTATCAACCAAAATTACCAGATTCCACCGGCAGCTTGGGTTGTTGTTAATGGAATTGTCTACTTTTACCTTTAAACGGGTAGCTCCGTTAAAGGTTAATCCGGAAAGGTATTTGCCAAATGTATCAAAGGCCATGTTAAGATTTGACTGGCCGGTATTTGTTAGCACAACTTCATCACAAATTTGTGCACTGCAAAGTTGGGCAAATAAAATAAGGATTATAGAGCAAAAGGTTTTAATCAGGTCCACCTGTTCTATAATGTGTGGGTTATATTTATGCAAAAGGGGAAGCTTGTTTCAAAATAAAACAGCCTTCCCCTTTAAGCTTAGTGAAAAAATCTTATTGATCTTCTAATAAAATGTACTGAACATACATGGTGTAAACACCAGGCTGAGCAAAAGAACCAGCACCATTAATGCTTACAAGGTCTTGGGCAGTTGTTCCGTCTGCTCCAAAAGCCATTGGGAAAATTGCTGGCAAACCAGGCAGAATGCGATAGTCAATTGAATAAAAGTAGTTTGACGTTAAACCGGTAGAGGTTAAGTACGAGCCACCAGCTATACCATCAGTTCCTACGGCAGTTGTTCCTTTATGTCCGGCAATATACTTGTGGGCAATAAGTGGAGGTGTATTAGAATTTGCAGGGTCAACATACAAACTGTTAGCACCACTTGGTGAAGCAACCGCAGGGAACGCTGAGCTATAGTCATCAAAAGTACCGGTACCGCCTGTAGCAGCGTTAGGGGTGTTTTGACGCAACTCAAGCGCACTTAATGGCAATTGGTTGGTCTCACCACCGGCAGCAGCAGTACCATATCTGATTTGCTGATCCCAGAAGCCCGCACCCGTAGTTCCATTAGAACGGCCTACTGCATATAAGTCCCAATTAACAGTTGAGCTTACTTTGAGGATTGTAGCACCATACCTAGTGATACCCGCATAGTAAGAATTGATGTCATCAAAAGTAAAATCAATTTGGCTAGGTGTGGTCATATTCAGCTGAAGAATAGGCTGAAGGTCCATAGTAAATGTTACATCTTTTTGGTCTTGTAACTGACCGAATGCTACCGTTGAGGTTAGCGCTGAAACCGATAATGCAACTAATAATTTTTTAGCTTTCATTTTTCTGTGGATTAAATGTTATTAAATTTCAACACAAAAATGAGCGAAAACTGACACAAAACAAACAATAGCG
>JBIIGU010000272.1:0-2748 GCA_044236275.1 Bacteroidia bacterium
GTATCAGGTAAAATATGGAACAAAACATATTTCCTGCAGAATAAAGGGTAAATTCAGGCTTGAGGGATTAAAGCATACCAACCCCATTACCGTAGGCGATTATGTGAATTTTGAAATTGAACCCGGACAGGAAACAGGTATAATTACAGCCATTGAGCCCAGAAAGAATTATATCATACGCAAAGCCAGTAATCTATCCAAGCAAACGCATATCATTGCAAGCAATCTTGATCAGGCGGTGCTGGTTGCTACCATTGCCTTTCCTCAAACTTCATTTGGTTTTATAGATAGGTTTCTGCTAACTGCAGAAGCTTACCATATTCCTGCCATCATTGTATTTAACAAAAGTGATTTATGTACTGATGAATTAGAATCTGTGCTTAATGATACCATTGAACTTTATGAAAATAAGGTTGGATATACATGCATTAAAACATCTGCAACAACCGGAGAAGGATTGGAAACACTCCGAGAGTTGTTAAAAGACAAGACCACGCTCTTAACAGGCCATTCCGGTGTTGGTAAATCTACCTTACTAAACAAACTGGACTCAAAACTGAATCTTAAAACAGGAGCCTTATCAAATTACCATTTAAAAGGGCAACATACAACTACCTTTGCTGAAATGCTGGAGCTAAGCAATGGCGGTTTTATTATAGATACCCCGGGCATCAGGGAATTTGGCATTATTGACATTGAAGACGCTGAGTTATCTCATTATTTCAAAGAAATGAAACCTCTTATCGGTACCTGTAAGTTTAACAACTGCCTACATAAGGATGAGCCTGGTTGTGCCATTCAGGCTGCAGTTGATAAAGGAATGATTACTAGAGAACGATATCAAAGTTATCTTGGGATTCTTGCAAACGAAGATTTATACGCATAGTTATGAAATTAGTAGTACAACGGGTATCAAAAGCAGCAGTGCATATTGATCACAATACCTATGCTGAAATAGGCAGTGGCCTATGTATACTTCTGGGAATTGAAGAGGATGATGGCGATGCAGATGCAGACTGGCTGGCTGTAAAAGTAGCCGGATTAAGAATCTTTGCTGATCAACATGGATTAATGAATTTATCAATACAGGATATACAGGGTGAGTTATTGGTTATCAGTCAATTTACCCTATTCGCATCAACAAAGAAAGGAAATAGGCCTTCTTTTATAAGATCAGCCAAGCCTGAAAAGGCTATTCCTCTTTATGAATACTTTATTGCCATTTTAGAAAGGAATGCCAAATTACCTGTTAAAACCGGGATATTCGGGGCAGACATGCAGATTGAATTAATCAACGATGGGCCTGTAACAATCATTATCGATTCAAAAAATAAGGTATAAAAAAATCCCGACCAAGTGGCCGGGATTCATCAAAGGTTAAACTCTTAATATTCCCAAAGATCGTGCTCTCTTTCAAACAATTCATGCTTTATTCTCTCAGATTCAAGCAAAGCTGCAAGTCCATTATCTTTAAATTCCTCCCGTTGATTGATGTTAAGATCATCTTGATTTGCTTCTTTCACAATGAAACTACTAAACATGCGCTGCTCAAACCAATCATCAAAAGTGATTCTTGCTGCATCATTTGCTCTATTAAAAACCTCCATGTTAACTAGAATTTCTCGTATATCATAATTATCAGGATCATTCTCATCACGATGATACTTCAAAACACATAAATCTTGGTCAAAATCCAACTCCACTCCACCAAATTTGCCTCTGTACTGGGGGGCAATTGCAATTATCCTCACATACATCCTTGACTCTTTCTTGTCGAATATCCAATCTTCTACTACTCTAAATTTTGTAATTTTTTTGATTGGATCCATCCTATCAACAACAGTATCTAAGCGCTGATTAGAAGGCTCCTCAGGGTCAATATTCGGGTCAATAATGTTTTTAACGTAGTTGGTGTCTGATCCTTTACTTAAAAACTCTTCTATAGTCATTGACGAAGTCAGAGAGTCGTTATTGTAAGGTATTAACTTACCCTCGAGTACTGAATTATAAAAAATTAAACTTAACGGATTTTTTGGCCATTGCATACACATGTTTTGTTTTTCCCTGGTATCAATAACGCGATGTATTCTCTTTGCCCAGAAAACATCGGCCTCTCTTAAGTATGGCCATGGAACAACTTTTCTTTCCTGAACAGCTTGCCTGGTATAAATGAAATCGTCATAAACACCTTGAGCAAGTAAATCTGTTGTTAAAAGCGATAAACAAGCTAATAAAACGGCTGTGTAAGACAAAGATTTACATTTCATAATTATTTTATGTCAATAAGTAACGTGGTTGTAAGTGGCCTCATTCCTCCTGGTCCTTGTACTTTTACATCGGTTAATATTACCTTATCACCAGATTGAAGTCTGTTTAAAGCAGCTTTTATTTGTGGCGTTAAAGCCTGTCCTTGACCAACAAAAGGTTGAAATCCACCACTTTTAGGAATTATACCCAATTTGTAAGACACCGGGGTATATTTGATACCCTCGTATGCAAAATTTTCAAGCAAGGCTACAACAAATTGAGAAGATTTTACAACTCCGGGAGCATAAGAACCGGAACCTTTTATTGAACCTAACATAGGAAGAGGATCCGGAACTGCCTTAACGCGGTAGCGCTGCTCACCCATTTTCTTTACTGCATTAGTCGCCTTATCCTTAACAGATGCAGATACAATTACCTCTCTGCTTGAGGGTGAAACAGTAAGCAAATATGTACCTTTAACCTTATCAGGTTTAATTGTAG
>JBIIGU010000163.1:0-3726 GCA_044236275.1 Bacteroidia bacterium
GGATTTTCTAAGCCTATATATACAACATTCATTTTTGTTGCGGAGATTACGGCCAAAGGTTTTAAAACAAAATACGAACCCTCAAATTCATAGGTTTCAACCTTGCCATTTGAGCGTTTAGTAGTAATTACCCCTTTATACTTTTTCTCTCCTTCACCTGATGCTGTTAGTTCATATTTCCCAACCCCACCTTCAACTTTAAGAGGGGATCCGTTAACAGTAATATTGGCTTCTTGTCTAGTAGAAGCAGCTAAAAATATATCGGCAGAGTACTTACCACCTTCGGTAATATAAGTTCCATTATTAGGAATAACTTTAGCTGTGAAATTTTCAACCACAACGATATCCTCAGTAAGCATGCCTTTCAACATATCCAACACTTGTGCTTCAGTATTTCTAGTGTCATTTTGAATTTTCGTTAGCAAGGTAACAACTGCAGCAGCAGGTGTATGTTCAAACATCACTGATTCCCATTTTTTTACTTCACCCTCTTCTTTAAAATCATCGGTTATCATATCCGATTTAACTGTTGCTTGTTTATCTTTAGGAACTAAAGCAATTAGATCCTGACGTGCTTTATTGATCTTAGCCCTCAACTCCTCACCCTTCTTATTATTGATCATAAGGTTTGCGTGCTTCTCGGTATCATCAGCCTTTTGAATTTCTTCATCCTCTGTTTTACCATCACCATTAGTGTCTTCTTTTCTTCCTTCAGCACCTGCAACTATTTGGGTTTTTAAATCCTCAATGTATTTAATTAAGTCTCCGGCAACTTGTCTAGCTTTGGTAGCATTGTTATATACCATTGTGCCATTAGGATCATCCGGGAAATCTTTATGATATTTGTCGATACCTTTCATTACTTGGGTGTTCTTGGTATCAACATTAACTGAAGATTTCTCCAAACTGACCTCAACAAGGTGAAAAGCCTTTAAAATCTCCGCAGATACGTTTAGTGCGAGCAGGGCTGTTAACACAAGATACATCATGTTAATCATTTTCTGCCTGGGTGATATATTACCTCCTGCCATTTTCTTATTCCTTCTTTATATGTTGGTTAAAAATTGAATTAACTTCTTGCGTTAACATTCATCGCAGCAAGCATGTTGCCGTAAACACTGTTTAATGCACTTAGGTTATTCGATAATTTACCAATTTCATTTTTGAATTGCTCTGCTTGTCCTTGCGTTTCTGCAAGACTGCTAGCCACTTTAGATAAGTTACCAACAAAATCATTGATTGATTTTAAATGGCTGTTAGATTCAGCAATCTCAAGTTCATATACAGAGTTTAATGAAGCTAAATTTTTGGTCATTTTCTCAATTTGTGCTCCATACTCTCTTGAACCTTCAGAGGCAGATACCAAACCGCCCATTGCATCAGCGGCTTTAGCATATGAACTGCTTAAACCGGAAACTGATTGAGTTGCCTGCGTAACGTTTTTGGTATACTCATCAGTTGCAGCAGCAGCGGATGATAAATCTTTCAGATTGCTTACATTATCACTCAATGACTTAATCCCATTTCCTAAACTTTGTATTAAATCCGGACCAACTTTAGCTTCTTCTAACATTTTATCCAACTGCTGTGAAACAGTACCTTTTGGCTTTTTTTCGTCAGATTCAATACCTGCCAATTCAGGATAAACAATAGACCAATCTATTTCTTTGTGCAATGGCTCGAATGCAGAGATAAAGAAAATCATTGCTTCTGTTCCTAATCCCACAATTAACATTGGATTAGCACCTGGCCAGTGCATAATCTTAAATAACGCACCTACAATTACGATAGCTGCTCCAAATCCGTAAACTTTGGCCATGATTTTCTTGAAGGCCATACTTTCGAAAAAACTGTTTGATCCTGACATAGTGTTTGAATTAAATTAAAATTGAGGTTTTAAAGTTGAAAATTAAAATTGAAATCATTATTTGGTATCTCTGTTAGAGCGGCCTATATAAGGCTGCACACAACGAAAACCAGTGTAAGAATTTGCACTATCCTGATACTCATATGTACGGGTACCACAATTGATAAAATGGGCTATATCTTTCCACGAACCACCTCTGATGACCTTACGTTTCAAGGTTTCAGGTTCATCGGGCTTTGCATCATACTGATAATCAGGGTTTAAGTCGTGTGAGAATAAATTAGCTGACTCAGCATAGGCGGTAATTGTCCATTCTGCAACATTTCCTGACATATCATACAAACCAAAATCGTTAGGAAAATATGACCCAACACGTATTGGGTATAAACCTCCATCTTGCATATAATCTCCACGCATAGGTTTAAAATTAGCAAGCGAACAACCTTTTGCATTTTTTACATAAGGACCGCCCCATGGATAAACGTTTTGATCTCTTCCACCTCTTGAAGCATATTCCCACTCATATTCTGTAGGTAAACGAAAGTCAGTGACAGTATAATCATCCAAGTCTGAGTAATATGAATTAAGATAGATTGTTCTCCAACGGCAGAATGCTTTAGCCTGATTCCAGTTTACACCCACAACAGGATAATCATCATATTTTGGATGCCAGAAGTATACAGATGTCATAGGTTCGTTGTATGAGAAAGTATAATCACGCATAAATACAAGTGTATCGGGATAGATTTCAATCTCCTGCATCTTCTTATACTTATCACGGGTAGTTTTATAACCTGGCTTTCTGTGCAAGCGGGCTGCAGTTCTTAAATCAATATCCTCATATTTGTAGATAATCTTCCTAACATCTAGTTGTTTGGTTCTGTAGTATGTTTCTTGTTCGTTGTAAGCTAGTTCTCTGAGTGACTCCTCAGCCGCCTTTGCATCTTCTTCATTAATTTTGGCATCCCAGTTTAAGCCTACTCTATTTCCTTCAGCATCTTTTAAGGTGAATTTCTCCTCGTTGGTTTCAGCCATTTTCTCTCGAACAATCGAGTCAAGTACTGTAACAACAAACTGGCGGTACTCATTATTGGTTATTTCTGTTTCATCCATGTGGAAGGCAACAATTGACACCTGTTTATTTGGCGCAATTTGTGCCGAAGGTATGTCTTGCTCGTTAGCTCCGATGTGAATCGACCCGGTTGGAACATAAATTGTTCCATAAGGTTGGGGATGAAACCACACAGGCCTGCCTTGAACTCCAGTGAGTTCTCCTCTATCACCTCCAGCACAACCTGCCATGGATAATGCCACAAGGGCATATAAAAACAATCGTAGATTTTTCATTTGCTTACGATATACTTAGTTTAAGTAAGGCAAAATTATAACATAAAATGTATTTTCCAAGTTTAACTTAAAAAATTTAACCTACAAACGAATGTTGAAAGCAAAATATTGTTATAAGAACCTGGGGGTCAGGCGTGGAATAGGTTGAGGCGGAATTTTCTCTTTAAACTTTGGCATGAAACAATATTTAAACAAAATTTCATGCGAACCTGTGCTATATTGAATAATATCACTTGTTGTTAAATCATATGAGTACCCAATTTGCATGACAGGGGTAATTTTATAGCCAGCTAAAATTGATATAGCATCACCTGCGCGATACGTTAACCCTCCTCTGATTTTGCCGTTGTATTCGGCCATAACATTAAGATCAAAGGATAAGTTAGCTCCATCATATTTAAAGAACAAATTGGGTTCTGCTACCAATGTTCCAGGAGTTATTTCATATTGAGCCCCGGTCATCATATAATAGTGCAATTTCATTTGATTATCTACCACTTGACTGCTCCCCC
>JBIIGU010000054.1:0-6484 GCA_044236275.1 Bacteroidia bacterium
CACAGAGGTAGAAAAAAGGGCTGTTAAAGACAGTGCCGAGCGCGCAGGAGCAAAAGAAGTATATCTCATTCATGAGCCAATGGCTGCTGCCATAGGTATCGGTATTGATGTGTTTGAGCCAATGGGCAATATGATTATTGATATTGGTGGTGGCACAACTGAAATTGCTGTAATAGCACTTGCCGGTATTGTTTGTGATCAATCTATACGTGTAGCTGGAGATGAATTTACAGAAGATATTTTAGATTACATGCGCAGGCAACACAACCTGCTTGTTGGCGAGCGCACTGCAGAAAGAATAAAAATTGAAGTGGGTTCTGCACTTACAGAACTTGATAACCCACCACCGGATTTTGCTGTTAACGGACGTGATTTGATGACCGGTATTCCAAAACAGATTACTGTTTCTTACAGCGAGATTTCTTCTGCACTTGATAAATCAATTTCAAAAATTGAAGAGGCGGTTTTGCGTGCACTTGAACTTACTCCACCTGAACTTTCTGCAGACATTTATTCAACTGGTTTATATCTTACAGGTGGGGGCGCTTTGCTAAGGGGATTGGATAAACGCATTTCACAAAAAACAAAATTACCGGTGCATGTTGCAGACGATCCGCTGCGCGCAGTTGTTAGAGGTACCGGTATGGCATTAAAGAATCTGAAGAACTTTAAATTTTTAATGACCTGATAATTTTTTATGCAGTGGGCATCTTTTAATAACATGCTCACTGATGTAAAATTGCATGTAACCCATGAGAAACCTGATATTTTTTATTTCAAAGTATTATGTGTTTTTTATGTTTTTTGGGTTAGAGATTTTCTCTTTCATTATAATTTATCGCTTCAATCATTATCAAAAAGCCAACTTTGTAAATTATACAACCGGAGTAACAAGTTCTTTCTATAGCGCGGTTAGCAATACAGAGCAGTATTTTAGTTTAAGGAAAATGAACGACAGCCTTCAGATTGAAAATGCAAAACTCAGAACGCAATTATTCTCTTCATACTATCAGAACGGCTTAACTGTTAAAAATATTAACGATACACTTTACAAACAGCAGTATGAATATATTGCTGCAACGGTGGTAAATAATTCTGTTACCAAAAGAAACAACTACATTACCCTTAACAGAGGCAGCTTACATGGCATTGAGCCGCAAATGGGTGTAATCAGTGAAAGTGGAATCGTTGGTATTGTTCTAAGTGTCTCACCACGCTATTGCACCGTACTTTCCTTGCTCAATAATAATTGTAAAATAAGTGCTAAGGTTAAGAAAAACGGAGCCTTCGGCTCTTTAGTTTGGGATGGAGCAGACCCCCGTATAGCACGTCTGCTCGATGTAAACAAACATGTACCAGTTGCAACGAATGATTTAATTATAACCAGCAACTACTCCACAATTTTCCCTGAAGGAATTCCTATCGGAAAAATATATGCTCATACACTAGATGCCGGTGATAACTTTCATACCATCAAGGTTGAATTGTTTACAGATTTCTCAACGGTTTCAACAGTGTATGTCATAAGAAATTTACTCAAACAAGAACAGCAGATACTGGAAAGTACTTTAAAAAATTGATACTTGATTTAGGAACATATTTGCTAAGATTACTTGCACTGCTGCTTATTCAGCTGCTGGTAATCAATAATATTGAACTGAGCAGCTCCATTAATCCGTATATTTATGTTGCTTTTATATTAATGCTTCCGGTAACTGTTAAACCCTGGCAGATGGTACTCATCTCTTTTTTTACAGGCATGCTCATGGATGCATTTTCCAGCACACCGGGCCTTCATATGGCTGCCACTACGCTCATGGGTTATTTGCGCATTCACTATCTTAATGCAACCACAACAAAAGAAGATCTTGAAGGAAGAATAACCCCATCGGTATCACAAAAAGGAATTGTGTGGTTTACTGTTTATGCCTTCTCTCTTATTTTCACACACCACCTTCTATTGTTCTTTTTAGAGATTTACAGTTTCAGTGAATTTTTTTCAACCATGTTAAGGGTGCTGGTTAGCACACTTATTACCCTGATGCTTATTATTACCGGCCAGTTGTTATTTTACAGGAGTAAAGTAAGAAATGGATAATCAGATTAAACGATATATTCTGTTTGGCATATTCAGCGCAGTTGCCATAATATATATTGTTAGGCTGGCTGTATTGCAGTTGATGGATGATACTTACTTACGCTCAGCACAACAAAACGTGTTGCAAGAGCAAACCATTTATCCTGCTCGAGGATTAATTTATGATCGCAACGGAGAGCTGTTGGTATACAATGATGCGATTTATGATTTAATTGTGATACCTGAACAGGTTAAAAATCTAGATACAAATGAATTTTGCCGTGTATTGGGAATAACCAATGAAGGGTTTTTACAACGTTTTGAAAAAATCAAACGCAGCGTAGGCTACGCCCCATACCGGCCTTCAGTTTTTGAAAAGCAATTAACCATACCAACTTATGCTGCGTTCCAGGAAAAGCTATACGACTTTCAGGGTTTTTATGTTGAAGTTAGAACGGATCGTAAATATCGACACAGCAATGCTGCACACATCATGGGTTATATTGGTGAAGTAACCGACCGAGAAATTGAAAATTCGCAAGGTTATTATCGCATGGGCGACTTTATTGGAATTAGCGGGGTAGAAAGGTCCTACGAGGAAGTGCTGCGAGGCAAAAAAGGTGTAAGATATATTCTGGTTGATTCCAAAAATCGTACTCAAGGTCGTTATAAAGATGGGCAGTTTGATACCCCTGCGGTGGCAGGACAAAATATTAAACTCAGCATAGATCAGAAGCTGCAAGAACTTGGTGAGGAACTGATGAAAAATAAAGTGGGCAGCATTGTGGCAATTGAACCTGCCAGCGGTGAATTGCTTGCATTGGTAAGTTCTCCTACCTATGATCCAAATTTATTTATTGGCCGTGAACGAGGCAATAACTATATGCGTTTGCTAAAAGATCCGGCCAAACCGCTATTTAACAGGCCGCTTGCCGCTCCCTATCCACCCGGCTCCATTTTCAAGGTAATAATGGCATTGGTTGGCCAGCAGGAAAAAGTCTTATATCCATCTACCACTTATGGTTGTGCAGGTGGATATCATATGGGCGGCCTAACCGTTGGTTGCCATCCGCATCCATCGCCCCTGCCATTAAGAGGTGCGGTTGCGGTTTCATGTAATGCATACTTTTGCAACGTATACAGAACTGTAATAGATAATAATGCCTATCCTAATTCTGAAGCTGCCTACAAAAAATGGTATGACCATATTTCTAGTTTTGGTATTGGCAAAAAATTAGGTGTAGATATATTTGGCGAAGGCAAAGGATTTTTACCCCCTTCTACTTACTATGATAAAGTTTATGGCAGATACCGCTGGAAATCTTCAACCACTATTTCTCTTGCCATAGGCCAGGGAGAACTTGGTATCACTCCTTTGCAAATGGCTAATGCAACAGCCATCGTAGCCAATAAAGGTTATTATGTAACACCGCACATTGTTAAAACAATCAATGGCATGCCCAATCCCAACCAAGAGTATCAGAATAAGCATTATACAACAGTTGATACCGCCTACTTTGATGTTGTTATTGATGGCATGCAGGATGTAATTGAAAGAGGTACCGGAAGAATTGCCGCTATACCTGGTATTGTAATCTGCGGTAAAACCGGAACTGCGCAAAACCCGCATGGCAAAGATCATTCAGTATTTTTTGCATTTGCTCCGCGTGAAAATCCTAAAATTGCTATTGCAGTTTTGGTAGAAAACTCCGGATTTGGAGCCACTTGGGCGGCTCCCATTGCAAGCCTCATGATTGAACAATACCTCACAGGTAAGCATGATACAAGAACGTATTTATTGGATCGCATGTTAAAAGCTAATCTCATTCATAAAAATGACTCCGCAACAACCGAAATCGTCAAGCATTGATTGGCTTACGCTGGTCATTTATTTTGTGTTTGTAACAGCAGGTCTGTTTTGCATTTACGCTTCGGTGTATAAAGAAACGCACCCTGATATTTTTGATACAACTCAAAATTATGGTAGGCAATTGGTGTGGATTGGAATTTCTGTATTTATTGGCCTGCTTATTTTGCTGGTTGATGAAAAGTTTTTTTATGCATTTGCATACCCCATTTACGGAATAACTATCCTCATGCTGATAGCTGTTTTGATTTTGGGCACAACCGTTAAAGGCTCAAGCTCATGGATTGAAATTGGTGGATTTAGAATGCAGCCTGCCGAGTTTGCCAAATTCGGAACTGCCCTTGCACTTGCCAAATTTTTGGGTGGTTACAATGTAAAATTCACCGACAAAAAAATACAGTATGTGAGCGCGTTTTTGCTGCTTTTGCCAATGGCCATTATCCTCCTGCAAAATGAAACAGGCAGTGCGCTGGTTTTTGCTTCATTTATATTTGTTTTATACAGAGAAGGTTTGCCCGGATACTTCTTATTTATAGGATTTATGGTTGCAGTGTTTGCTGTGTTTGCATTACTGGTACCACCTATTTATTTAATCATTGCTATTGCAGTGATGGCAGGTTTATTTATGCTGATAATAAGAAGAAATAAACGGAATATTCTAATAGTTTGGAGTGTTGCACTGCTAATGATGGGTTTTGTAAGCTCAGTTGATTATGCATTTGAAAATATCCTACAGCCTCATCAACGCTCACGTATCAATGTGTTATTGGGGAAGGAAGTTGACCTTAAAGGTGCGGGTTACAACGTGCAGCAATCTAAAATTGCAATTGGTTCAGGAGGCTTATGGGGAAAAGGATTTTTGGAAGGAACACAGAATAAATTTCGCTTTGTACCTGAACAAAGTACCGACTTTATTTTTTGTACCATAGGAGAGGAATACGGGTTTGTTGGCTCTGTTTCCTTTATCATCATCTACCTATTGTTGCTATGGCGAATTCTATATCTGGCGGAAAGGCAGCGCTATAAATTTAACCGCATTTATGGCTATTGCGTAGCGGGAATCCTTTTCTTTCATTTTGCAATCAATATCGGAATGACTCTTGGTCTTGTACCCGTTATAGGAATACCTTTACCGTTCTTTAGCTATGGAGGATCTGCCTTGCTTAGTTTTACAATACTGTTGTTCATTTTCATTCGCCTTGACTCTAACAGATTGAATGAATTAAGGGGCGCTTTTGAATAATTATTGCTATTGTTGCAATACAAAAATCACTAGAAATGAAACGTTATCAGCTCATTGAAGCCGCATTGTTTATTGAAAATCGTAAACGCTTTACAGCTCAGCTAAAGTCAAAATCAGTTGCTATTTTTCAAAGTAACGAGGTGATGCCACGCAATGGTGATGCCAGCTATGAATTTAAACAAAATAGTGATATGTTTTGGTTATCCGGTATCGATCAGGAAGAATGTGCATTGGTGCTTTTCCCTGATTGCCCGGTAGAGACATATCGTGAGGCACTATTTATTAAAAGAACCAATGAGCAAATTGCTGTTTGGGACGGACATAAATACACCAAAGAAGAGGCAGCCGCAGTTTCGGGCATCAAAAATATTTTTTGGATAGATGAGTTTGATGGGTTGATGCGAGCCGTATTCAATATGGCTGAACGGATTTATTTAAATACAAACGAAAATGACCGTGCATCCAACTCTGCCCCTTATAAGGATTTAAATTTTGCACAACAAATGCGTTCAAAATTTCCGCTGCACGAGTTTGAACGCGCTGCACCAATCATGCAAAGACTGCGCTCCATTAAACATCCACTAGAAGTAGATTACATGAAAAAGGCTGTAGATCTTTCAAATCAGATGTTTCTACGAGTGCTTAAATTTATTAAGCCTGGTGTGCGTGAGTTTGAGGTTGAAGCAGAAGTGATTCATGAATTTATCAGAAATGGTGCTACCGGACATGCCTTTACACCAATTGTGGCATCAGGTAAAAATGCATGCGTATTGCACTACACCGATAATGCCGACACCTGCAAGGATGGAGACTTATTGCTCCTTGATACAGGTGCAGAATACGGCAATTACATTAGCGATATGACACGCACGTTTCCTGTAAATGGTAAATTTACCAAGAGACAAAAAGAGGTTTATAATGCTGTATTGAGGGTAATGCGTGAAGCAAAAAAAATGTTGAAACCAGGCATCTTACTCATGGAGTATCACAATGAAGTGTGCAAAGTAATGGAACAGGAATTGATAGGCTTAGGTCTGTTAAGCGAAACAGATATTAAAAAGCAAAATCCTGCATGGCCTGCATTTAAAAAATATTATATGCATGGCACTTCGCATTTTCTCGGACTAGATGTGCATGATGTAGGAATGCGATATGAACCCATGCAAGCCGGGATGATGTTTAGCTGTGAGCCCGGCATTTATATTCCTGAGGAAGGAATTGGCATTCGATTGGAAAATGAAATACTCATTACAGAGAATGGCTGCACCGACCTGATGGAACATATTCCGATTGAGGC
>JBIIGU010000055.1:0-6402 GCA_044236275.1 Bacteroidia bacterium
CCAAGGAGCACATTGAAAGACTAAATGAGGTAAGTAAAATAGAATTGGGTTTCCCAGGCGACTTCCTGAATGAAGAAGGTGTAAAAACGGTTACGTTTGGCGGCTTTTATGATAAGATTGAGAAGAGAAAATAAAAGTCCAACTGAATAACTCATCAAAAAAGCCGCTCTGAAAAATACTTCAGAAACGGCTTCATAGCTAAGAGAAAAAATAAGTTTTACTTATTCATATCAAACGTATTCATAAATGCAGTAGTAAAATTACCTGCTTTAAAATCTTCATTTTGCATAAGCTTAATATGAAGCGGAATGGTTGTTTTCAATCCGGGTCCTTCAATTATAAACTCTCCCAGTGCTCTTTCCATTTTAATAATGGCTTCCTCTCGGGTTTGCGCAAAAACAATAAGTTTGGCAATCATAGAATCATAATTGGATGGAATGGTATAACCAGCATAAACATGCGTATCCACGCGCACACCATTACCTCCCGGTTTATGCAGGTGCTCAATTTTACCCGGTGTTGGCCTAAAGTTATTTAGTGGGTCTTCTGCATTAATACGACATTCAATGGCATGACGAATAGGATAATAATTTTTACCACTGATGGGCACACCTGCTGCAATCAAAATTTGCTCTTTCACCAAATCATAATTGATTACCTCTTCGGTTACCGGATGCTCAACCTGAATACGTGTATTCATTTCCATAAAGTAAAAGTTACGGTGCTTATCTACTAGAAACTCTATGGTACCTAAGCCTTCATAACCTATTGCTTTTGCTCCGGCAATAGCTGCTTCACCCATTTTCTCACGTAATTCGGGTGTTATAAATGGTGAAGGAGATTCTTCAATTAGTTTTTGGTGCCTGCGCTGAATAGAGCAATCACGTTCGGAGAGATGACAAACATTTCCATACTGATCTCCGGCAAGCTGTATTTCTATATGGCGAGGTTCTTCCACATATTTTTCCATATAAATACCATCATTGCCAAATGCAGCCGCAGCTTCCTGCTTGGCGCTGTCCCAATGTCTTTCAAATTCTTCTTCAGCCCAAATAATACGCATACCGCGACCGCCACCTCCGGCAGTTGCCTTTATAATAACAGGATAACCAATATCTTTAGCTAATTTAATTCCTTCGGCAGCATCTTCTAGCAATCCTTCAGAACCAGGAATTACAGGCACTCCGGCCTTTTTCATGGTATCTTTAGCACTAGCTTTATCACCCATTGAATTAATCATTTCAGGTGAAGCTCCGATAAACTTAATTCCATGATCACGACATATCTGCGAAAATTTTGCATTTTCAGATAAGAAACCATAGCCCGGATGTATTGCATCAGCATTGGTTATTTCGGCAGCAGCAATAATATTTGGAATATTCAGATAAGATTGAGCTGAAGGTGCAGGTCCAATACAAACTGCCTCATCGGCAAAACGCACATGCAAACTATCTTTATCTGCCGTAGAGTAAACGGCAACTGTTTTTATCCCCATTTCGCGTGCCGTACGTATTACACGCAAGGCAATTTCACCACGGTTTGCAATTAGTATTTTTTTAAACATATGAGTTAAAATTCAATAGTATAAAAAACAAAAGTTGCCAGACTTTTAACGACTGACAACTTTATTTTCAATTCATTTTATTATGCAGGTTCAACCAAAAACAAAGGCTGATCATATTCAACAGGAGACGCATTATCAACCAGTATCTTTACTATTCTGCCTGCTACTTCAGATTCAATTTCGTTAAATAATTTCATTGCTTCTACAATGCACAAAACCTTTCCGGGCTTTATTTCATCGCCAACCTGAACAAAGGCAGGCTTATCGGGTGCGCTAGACTTGTAATAAGTACCAATCATTGGAGATTTGATGGTAATCAGATTGGACCCGCTAGCCGTTTCAGATTTGCTGGCAGGAGCTTCCATTCTTTCTGTAGAAACAGCAGCCGGTGCTGCAGCTAAAGCTGCAGGAGCATGCATAATGGGAGCTGAAGACTGTACAATTGTTGTCTTCTCTTCCGTTTTTTTGATTGAGAGTTTAAAATCACCTTTTTCCACTTCAACAGCAGAAACACCAGCTTCAGCTACCAGTTTTATTAGTTCTTTTATTTCCTTTAATTCCATAGGGGTAATTATTACTTAAATCAAATGTATTGAATTTTTAAAAATTGAAAAGTTAATTTTTTTAATCTGCCGAGGCACTTGTATCATAAGCCCATTTAATATACATGGCGCCCCAGGTAAAGCCTCCACCAAATGCAGAAAGAATCAGGTTATCACCTTTCTTAAGTTTACTTTCCCACTCCCACAGCAACAAGGGAAGTGTTCCGTTGGTGGTGTTGCCAAAATGATCTATGTTAATCATAACTTTATCACGTCCAAGCCCCATTCTTTCTGCTGTCGCATCAATAATGCGAAGATTTGCCTGATGGGGAACCAGCCAGGTTACATCTGCAGAAGTAAGATTGTTTCTTTCCATGATATTGGCAGAAACTTCGGCCATATTGGTAACAGCAAATTTAAATACGGTTTTACCATCTTGAAAAACATAATGCTCGCGGGCATCAATGGTTTCATGTGTAGGCGGTTTAAGAGAACCACCGGCTTTTTGATGCAGATAGTGTCTTCCAGAACCATCTATTTTCAATATAGAATCACGTACACCATATCCATCTTCATTTGGTTCCAATAAAACACATCCCAATCCATCACCGAAAATTATACAGGTATTACGATCAGTATAGTCGATGATGGACGACATTTTATCACCACCAATAACCACTACTTTTTTGTATTTGCCTGATTGAATAAATGTGGCTCCTGTTTCTAGGGCAAAAAGAAAACCGGAACATGCAGCAGATAAGTCATAACCCCATGCATTTTTTGCTCCTATTTTATCGGCCAGCACACAAGCTGAAGAAGGGAAAATCATATCCCCTGTAATGGTTGCAAAAATAATAAGGTCAATTTCTTCAGCAGATATACCACGCTTTTTTAGTAATCCATTTACAGCCTCAACAGCCATATCACTGGTTGCTTTACCCGGCTCTTTCTGAATCCTTCTTTCTTTTATACCTGTTCTGGTCATTATCCACTCATCAGAAGTATCAACCATTTTTTCCAAATCGGCATTGGTTAATACATCAGGTGGCACGTATCCGTGCACGCAGGTTATAGCAGCAGTTATTTTGTTCATTATGGAAGTGGTAAAACCAAATTTCTGAATGCTTCTCTGATAATCTCACACAAATTGGAATTGGTTACGTCCTTAGCAGAAAGAATCATATTCTTAAAAGCCTTGGCATTTGATATACCGTGACCAATGATTACAGGAGCATTCACACCGAGAATAGGCGTTCCACCATAATTCTCGTAATTCATCTTATCAAAATATTCATCTGAAATACCACGTTTCTTCATCACGTAGTAAACAGATTCGAAAGCCTTAAGAACTACGTTGCCAACAAATCCTTCGCATACATATACATCGGCTTTATCACTCAGAAAATCACGGCCTTCTACATTGCCTATAAAATGAAATTGATTAGAATCTTCCATCAACTGATGCGCGGCAATTGTTACCAGGTTGCCTTTTTCTTTTTCCTCGCCAATGCTTAATAAACCAACTCTGGGATCATCCACTTTCAGCACATGTTTCATCATAAGTGCACCCAAAACAGCAAACTGATATAATACATCCGGCTTACAGTCGGCATTGGCACCGGCATCAAGCAAAACACCTAATTTCCCGTTGGGCTTAGGTATAAGCGCAGTAACACAAGGTCTAATAACGCCTTCAATAGGTTTAATGGAAAACATGGCGCCCACCAACATAGCACCGGTATTACCGGCACTCACAAATGAATCGAGTTGTTTGGTTGCTAAACTCCTGAAACCAACTGCAATGCTGGAATCTTTTTTAGAAGATATAGCCTTTGTTGGATGCTCACCCATACCAATAACCTCAGTGGTATGGATAAAATCAAAATCATCAACACTTCCTCCAAGAGATTGAAGCATACTTACAGCCTGTTCCTTATCTCCAATGAGCACTATGCGCTCACCATTTGTTAATTCATTTTTAGCCTGTATGGCTCCGGCTATGGCTTCTTTGGGGGCATAGTCTCCCCCCATCATGTCAAATCCGATTCTCATTCATTTAATTGTTTGGCAAAACAATTATACATCTTTTTTCATATCAGGAAAAACATGTTTTCCCTTGTAGTAACCATCAGCGGTTACTCTATGTCTAAGATGGGTTTCGCCAGATGTAGCATCTACAGTAATGGTAGGGGCTTCACCTTTGTAGTGTGTCCTTCTCTTGTCTCTGCGAGAGTTTGACATTTTTCGTTTTGGATTAGGCATAGTTGTATAAATCTAATTTAGTTAAATATTCCTTTTAGTTTATCCCAACGTGGATCATTGTCTTCATCTTCTTCATTTGTTTGAATATCATTGAGTTTACTCACCACCTCTTCATTACATGTTTTACCTGCAAGAGAGCAGGTTTTTCTGATTGGAAGGGCAAGAACCAAACATTCATACAAATACTGCCTCAGGTCGTAATCAATGGTTTGAGGAGTGATATACACGATTTCATCATCGTCATACTTCTCTGTTTCACTGATTTTTAAAATGAAGTTAAACTGACTATCTACAGGCAATTCAAACTCATCTAAACAGGTATCGCACGTTGTTTTTACTTTTCCGCTCAGCTTAAACTTCAGATCATACATGGTATCTGTTTTAAACAAATCCAGATGAGCAATAACCTCGGCTTCTATATTTGATTGATCATCAACAGAATGTATAAATTCTGTATTCAGAACAAAGGCAAATGTATTATTGCCGGAGCGTAGTTTATTGAACTCAACGATATAATCTTTCAGCCTCAGCATGCTACGGAAAGGGGGCAAAGATAAGATTTTCAGCTAAACTTACATCACAAACTCAAAAAAGAAGAAACGTGGCTATCTTTAATGATGTAATGCATTGATAATAAATAACAAGCATCATTATTAACCATGGGATTGACCATAGGGTTAACTGAATCAAAATTTCCTCAATACATAATAACTGCTTATATTTGGGAATCTTTTAAAAAGCACTATGGAAGACGTATCGAAGTTAGGCTTCAGTGAGCTGGCCCGTCAGGCATCATTACAACCCAAGGAAGCCTTACTGGAAATTAAAAAACCCGGACAAACATTATTTATAGCAGTTCCAAAAGAAACCACCTTGCAGGAGCACCGGGTGGCTTTAACGCCTTCCTCTGTAAACCTGCTTGTTAATACAGGTAATGAGGTTTGGATAGAAACCGGTGCAGGCAGCGAGGCACATTTTTCCGATAAAGACTACAGCGAAGCAGGTGCAAAGATTTGTTATAGCAAAGAAGACTTATTTAAGGCAGATATTGTTGTAAAAGTTGAACCCCCTACCGATGAGGAGATAAAAATGCTTAAACCACAGCAATTGCTTATTTCCGCCATACAGCTGAGTAACAAATCAGAGAAATATATACGTTCATTGATGGACAAAAAGATTACAGCCATAGCGTTTGAGTACCTGAAATCAAGTGATGAAATTTATCCTATTGTGCGCAGTATGGCTGAAATATCAGGAACTTCTGCCATAGCCGTTGCGGCTGAATATTTATGCTCAACCCGAGGTGGCAAAGGTGAAATGTTGGGTGGTGTTACCGGTATACCTCCCACCGAAATTGTGGTAATTGGCGCAGGCACCGTTGGTGAGTATGCCACAAGAGCAGCTTTGGGAGTGGGTGCTACCGTGAAAGTGTTTGACAACTCCCTGGAAAAACTTAGAATGTTGCAAAACAATCTTGGAGTTAAAATAAACACCTCACTACTGAATCCTAAAATATTGAGTAAAGCACTTACCACAGCTGATGTAGCAATTGGGAGTTTATGGAGCGAAGAAGGAAGAAGCCCTAATGTAGTTACTGAAGAAATGGTGAGTAAGATGAAACCACGCTCAGTTATTGTTGATATCTGCATTGATCAGGGTGGCTGTTTTGAAACATCAGAAATTACCACTCATGATAAGCCTATTTTTATAAAGCATGATGTAATACATTACTGTGTGCCCAATATATCCTCTCGCGTTAGCAGAACGGCCAGTTATGCGCTTAGTAATATTCTTACACCTATAATAGCAGATATTGCAGAAGCAGGTTCAATTACCAATTATATCTGGGAGCATGCTGCTGCCAGAAATGGAGTTTATATATACAAGGGTAATTTAACCAATAAGCATATTGGAAAGCGCCTCAATATTTATCATAAAGACATTGATTTATTAATAGCTGCTCACGCCTGATTTAGCTTTTCTCAGCCTTTGCTTTTTCCGGATTATGGTATATATCCAATGCCGTTAGCATGG
>JBIIGU010000056.1:0-6396 GCA_044236275.1 Bacteroidia bacterium
CCAACCTATTTTTTGATGAATTTTCTCAATATTGGTAACCCTTCTTCTTATATTATCAATGTCTCTCTCAGGTATTGATGATGCCTTGGCGTGAGGAATAAATTCATGAATTACTTCAAACAATTTATTTACCGAAGTTTCTACACCTGTGCCCACATTAAACATTTCACCTAGTGCCTGTGGATGTGTGGCAGAGAGTATAGTGGCATCAATGGCGTCAGTAATAAAGGTGTAATCTCTGGTTTGTTCGCCATCACCAATAATCAAGCATGGCCTGTTATGCAATGCCTCATGAACAAACTTGCCTAATACACCGCAATACGGATTTTTTGGGCTCTGGCCATACCCATACACATTGGAGTACCGAACGCAAGCAACAGGCAGCTGGTAGGTTTTACCGTAAATCATGGTGTAGTTTTCTCCAAGCAGTTTAGTGGATGCATAATGGCTCAATGGCGCAATAGCTCCATTTTCTGACGCAGGAAAATTGTTTGTTGCACTACCATAAATTGAGCAAGAAGAAGTATAAACAAAACGTTTGATATTGGTTAGTTTATTTGTTCTGATATACTCAAGCATTTGCAATGTGCTCTCTGCATTAACCCTGAGGTCAAGCAGGGGGTCTGATGAGGAAGCAGCAATTTGTATACAAGCCAGATGAAATACATAATCAACATTTTTTAACAAGGGTAGAAGCAATTCATTATCGAGTACAGAAATTTTTCTGAAATCAACTCTATGTGCAATTTCCTTGAGCGTATCAAAAGAACTATTAGCGCAGTTATCTACAACCAATACTTGGCAGTTGTATTTAGTTACCAACTCTTTAACTAGATTATGGCCAACAAATCCTGCTCCGCCTGTAACCAGCACCTTGCTATTATTTATTTGCTCCTTGTAATCAATCATGTTATTTCTCAATTAACTCGTATAGAATTCCATCTTTCAAGCCTGCGCTTGGCGCATACAATTGCTCTATTCCTGCCCACTTCAAAATTTTCAGATATATCTCTGCTGAAGGCTCAATTACATCTGCCCTGTCAGGATTAAGTTTATATGTTTCAATTCGTTCGTTATAACTTAGTTTCTTTATGTGTTTGTAGAATTTTTCCAATTGCTCTGATGTTATATGCAACTCGGCTGAGCCGGGGTTGAGCAATGCTGCTATTTTATTTATGGTTCCACTTGTAGCAATAGCCTTTGCATTCTTTACATCTGTTAAATGATTTCTCACATATTTCTCCAGTGCATCCCAGTTTTTCTTTTTAATGGCGCCATCTAGCAACCTAACTGTTCCTACATCAAATGATACGGAGTCAAAGGCTCGTTTATTTTTTATCACAGTCATTTCCGTGCTACCACCACCTACATCAATAGTAAGGTAGGTCTTATCGTTTTCAAACAAATGATTTATCGATTTTAAAATTAACTCGGATTCTCTGCGGCCATCAATAATTTCAATTTGAAGACCGCTTTGCGCTTCTACCTTCTTCATTATTTTTGTTCCGTTATCGGCTTCACGCATGGCACTTGTTGCACAAGCCATATAGCGCTTCACATCATAGGCTTCCATTAGCAAGCTAAACGCCTCCATTGCCTTGTAAAACATTTCTTTTTTCTCACGGCTTATTTTACCATGTTTAAAGGCGTCATCACCAAGTCTGATGGGTATACGCACAAATTCTACTCTCTTAAACGGCTCAGCCGAGTCGGCATCATTAACCCTTGCAATCTGCAAGCGCACGGCATTGGATCCTATATCAATAGCTGCAATTTTCACGTTTTGTCTATGTGCAATATAGTTGTATTTGTTTTGTCTTTGTTATTTAATTGCTTCAATAACCAGCATATGGTAACCCAAGATAACTTCATCCCAGGATCGGATGAAGTGAAAGTGTATTTTGCTGAATCCTGATGCCTTTAATGCTTCTCCAATGTCCCAGCTAAAATGTTGGAAGCAGAGAATACCACCATCTGCATTCACCGGGTCTCCATGATATTCAGGGGTAAGGAGGTGCTCAATAACTCCATCCGATTTTAATCTTGCCCGTATAAGTGTTTGTTCACTTTTTTCAAGAAATGGTACAGTAATAAAAAATGATCCACCCTTCTTGGTTATTCTCGCTAATTCTGTAAAGGCTTTTTTGTAATCCGGAACATGCTCCAAAACCTCCAGACAAAATCCTATATCAAATTGTTCATCTCCATAGCTCATGCCGGTTATATCCTCGTGCCTAACACCATTTACAAGAGCGCCACTGGCCAAATCTGCATCTAGGAATTCACTTCCTTCAACATGGATGAAATTTGATTTTAAATAATTGAAAAGAGGTGTAACGGCCTCCGTTAAGTATATTCTTTTGCCCTGAAGTTCTTGTTTCGAATATCGCGCAAAGCAAACGTAAAGTGTAGCTCGTATTCTACTGTTAAGGCCATTCTTACTGTCAATACAAGTCTCCCTCAGATTGCTTTCAACTCCTTTTTCTGTTACACTGCAATGTATTAGATATGTTTCTTTTTCACCATTTATAAATGAACCAGAACCAATGGTGAATGGTTTCTTAAAATGATTCACCAGCTTTTGTTCAAGCATAAATTGTCTATGTAGATATGATTCATTTGCCTGTATATAATCATTGTATGCTTCTAATGATTCAACTGTTGTATGTCTATTCTTTAAATCATTAGGATTTAGCCCTAGCAGTAGTTTTACTTCTTCTATATCTATGTGTGGAGGCTTAATCATTAAGCTTTTTACGGTTTGCTTTAACCCTAGCCTTTCTAGTATGCTTTTAATTGTTGTAATCATTTATTTTTACTTCAGCCATCTGATTAAACGTGGAAGATGGTTTAATTTAAATTTATAATACGTTTCTTTCTCTGCACCAAAACCTTTAAAAAATCTGGCAATGCCGGGTATTTCAGATCCTTCAAAATCAAAAACTACCTGAAAGCCGCAACGCTGCATCAGCATATAATCTATCAGTGCATACATGGCTCTCGACTCTTTTCCTTTTGCAGATGCGGTTCCCAACAGATAGATTACCCGATTGGCAGAAAGCAAAAATAACCCTCCGGCCAGCAACTCCTCACTATCATTATACACTCCATAGGCCATCATCATCTTTTGTTTGTCTGCTTCTTTGCATAATTGTTCCAGCATGGCATAATCTGATTTGCCTACGTTTTTTGTTTCAAGGCCTTTGTGTTTTTTATAGAACTCAATAATATCAGAAGGCTCTGCTGGTTTAATAAAATGATTAAACCTTTTTGCCTTCTTTACATTGCGCAGGCAATGCTTATCATAACCCTTTGCAATTTTATCGTACGGTTTGTTTAATTGAAGAATATAGTTTTTTCTTTTTCTCAGTTTAAAGTCAAGGTGCTCAAAATGATTTTCGCTATTCAAATGAATATCTATGAACCTATATGATTTGGGAATGGCTCTGATGAAATGAATAACTTCTTGTTGCGTTTCTTTTGATTTAAAAAACACACCCAGTTGTTGCGTAAAAAAGGGCTGATACAAGTATTTGATACCCCATTTTTTTTTCCAAGTTAGGGGCATTACACTTTCATAATCTCCGCTAACCAGCGCTTCCCATCCTGGTGATACCCTATCAAGATACCAGCTAAAGGCATATGGCAGGACATTGGTGCATTGCTGCACACAAAGATCCCACTTGGTTTTATCTATCTGCTCATGTGTTAAATGCTGTATCATTATGGCTGCATTTTTATCGAGGCTAATCTATGCATTTTCTCAAATACTTCTCTCCATTCCATCCATCCTTCTGCCTTACTTAAATTGGAATTGTGCCAGATGCTTATAAACATACCCCCTGTTTTCGCAACCTCGTTCATGCAGCTTTCAATAGTTTGTTCTGCTTCGTGTGTATCAAGTTTCATTCCATATCGCAGAGCAGTATCCATAACGGCTGAAGGATAAAGCAGCAGCGAAGTACATTCATTGGTATGTAGGTTAAAAAAATAAAAAGGATTTGAGGTAGATGCCCTGAATCCGCAATGTTTAGAATAGCCCATACTGTAGTCAGCCTTTATGCCTGCTGCAGCAAGCATGGTAAAGCTGTATGGTAGGTTTATTTTTAAAAAGTGAAGCCTGCTTTGGCTTACATTTTTACCTGTAAAAGCCTCAAGCTGCTTTTTTTCACCCTCTAGCATTTCATGGGTGCAGCCGTAAGAAGGATGAATTCCGCAGGCAAATTCGCGCGACAGTTTCATCGCAAGGGTCCGCATTTCTGCACTCATCGGTTCAATGTTTTTATCAAACTGTGTTCCTGTGCGCAGCAGAAAAAAATACAGCAAGGGTACAGAATGGTTCTGTGCTGTTTTGCTAATGTAGGTGTAGGTGTCGTATGGATCTTTCTCTGCTCCTGCTATTGTTTGTAGCTGTTGTAACGCATCAGTTAAGCGCAATTCAAAGATTAGCAGCACCGCGCTTCACACCAATACCTTTGTAGCGGTAAGCAAAGTCAATATCAATGGTGCTTAAAAACTGAAATGGGGGTTTTTTTATCATCACCTCAGGAAAAATTTGTCTGATCACATATCCTAACTGCTCTGCCCAAATATCAACCAAAGGTTTATTCAGAAATCCGTTTGTATATGCTAATGCCTTCTCATGCCTGAAACGTCCATGTTCATCGGTATCCAATGCACCGTATTCTTCATAGCGGCTAAGTAGCCAGAAAGTTGCAGCAAAAATGTCAAACGGAATGGATGCACCCTCTTGTTCAAAAAACAAATGCTGCCATTGCAGGTGTTTTACTACGGCTATTTTTTGATTGGTTATATTGGTTTGCTGTAATAGTCCATTGGGGTAAATATGCACAGCCCCGGCAATGGCATAAGCACTGTAATTAATCTTAGGCAGGGTGTATTCCTCAAAAGTTTGCCGGTTGTAGCAGATGCGGGTTTCCAGTCCCATTCTCCGCTCAAGCAATTCATGCACCACATAGCGCAGGCGAGGGCTGTCTTTTTCGCTATAAATCAGAATCATGTTCGATGCAATTTAACAATTATTGTGATTAAGCCGATAAGCCCTTAATTTGCAGCCCTATGAGCGATGAATTATTTAAGAAAGTGGTGAGCCATGCCAAGGAGTATGGATTTGTTTTTCCTTCGAGTGAAATTTATGACGGCCTGGGAGCAGTATACGACTATGGGCAAAATGGGGTAGAACTGAAAAATAACCTGCGTGCCTACTGGTGGAAAGCAATGGTTCAGATACATGAAAACATTGTAGGTATTGATGCTGCCATTTTTATGCATCCCCAGGTTTGGAAAGCCAGCGGCCACGTTGACGGTTTCAGCGATCCTATGATTGATAACAAAGACTCTAAAAAACGCTACCGTGCCGATCAGTTGCTGGAGGATAAAATCGCACGCTATGAAAAGGATGGCAAAACCAATAAGGCGGAAGCGTTGCAGGCTGAATTGGATAAGGCTTTAACTGAAAATGACCTTCCTGCATTAAAAGAGTTGATTGTATCGCACGAAATTGCCTGCCCGGTTAGCGGCACACGCAACTGGACAGACGTAAGGCAATTTAACCTAATGTTCAGCACCGAAATGGGTGCGATGGCCGATGGGGCAGATAAGGTATACCTTAGGCCCGAAACCGCTCAGGGTATTTTTGTGAATTTTTTAAACGTACAAAAAACCGGAAGAATGAAAATTCCTTTCGGCATTGCACAAACAGGCAAAGCATTCAGAAATGAAATTATTGCCCGCCAGTTTATTATGCGCATGCGTGAGTTTGAGCAAATGGAAATGCAGTTTTTTATACGACCCGGAACACAAAAACAATGGTATGCTTATTGGAAAGAAGCGCGTATCAAATGGCATGAGAAATTAGGATTTGGTATGGATAAGTATCGTTTTCATGACCATGTAAAACTCGCTCATTATGCCGATGCAGCAGTTGATATTGAGTTTGCTTTTCCTTTCGGATTTAAGGAGCTGGAAGGCATACACAGCCGCACAGATTTTGATTTAAGAAATCATCAGGAATTGTCGGGCAAAAAAATGCAGTACTTTGATAATGACATAGACGAGAACACCGGCAAGCCTTACGGAAATTATATTCCTTATGTTATTGAAACATCCATTGGTTTAGACCGCCTGTTTTTAGCCACCTTGTGTGCCTCATACAAAGAAGAAGAAGTAGGCGAGGGTGATAAAAAAGATACACGCGTAGTGTTAAGTTTACCTCCTCAGCTGGCTCCATACAAGTTGGCTATTTTCCCGCTTACCAAAAAGGATGGCTTGCCGGAAAAAGCCGAGCAAATCATGAACGAACTAAAGGCAGATTATACCTGTTTTTATGAAGAAAAAGATGCCATAGGAAAACGCTACCGCAGGCAGGATGCCTTG
>JBIIGU010000057.1:0-6374 GCA_044236275.1 Bacteroidia bacterium
AATTGGCCAAAATCCTTGTCGGGGGTCATCATATAAACATCAAACCCCTGCTGTTCGGCTTTCTTAGCTAGCGTTCCTATTATATCATCAGCCTCATAACCATCTTTTAATAATAAAGGTATTCGCATGGCCTTGGTAATATTCATGATATAGGGTAAAGACTTGGTTATGTCTTCGGGCTGCTCTTGTCTATGTGCTTTGTAATGCTCGTACTCTTCGTGTCTGGCAGTGGGTGCTGCGGTATCAAACGAAACGCCTATATGTGTAGGTTTCTCCTTTTTTAGTATATCTAACACGGTATTTACATATCCAAAAATAGCTGATGTATTAAAGCCATAAGAGGTGATTCTTGGGTTTTGGCTAAATGCAAAATAGGCACGGTAAACCAAAGCCATTCCATCTAATAAAAATAATTTTTTTCGAGCGCTCATTGCCTCAAATGTAATCATTGAATTGATTATATTTTATTGTATTCAATTCTGATTAAAAGTTTAATAGCTAGGTTATTTAGGCTGCGCACGGGAAATGAAAAAAATTAAAAGGCAATTCGCTTATCTTTAGAAATTTTGGAAGGGAAAACTAACGGTCAATAAATGCTAAGAATAGCAACTAATAAAAGAAAATAAGCGCCTAATGCCTAAGCATAATGCCTGCAATGAGATGTTTAAAGATATTGTATTTATTTGCAGGTATTAATGACATCCTTAATAAGTGTATTTAATTTTTCCTTATTGGAATGGTTTGCTATCATAACCACACTCTTGTATAACTATCTCCTCACACGCGAAAAAATCAGTTGTTGGTTCTTCGGGATTGTTTCTTCAGTTGCCGGTTGTTTCTTGTTTGCAGAAAAGGGATTGTGGGGTCAACTTGTTTTATATGTTTTTTATGCAGCAATGGGTGCCTATGGTTGGTGGTATTGGTACACCGGCACTAATCATAAAAGATTGGTTGTTAAATGGCCTTTTTCTTTGCAACTGCGTGTTTTGACAGGCGGCTTCGTGTTATGCGCAATTATTTGGTTTGCTGCCTGCTTCATGCTCCCTCATCTTCAGATAAAAACCTTAGACATTTTTATTACCATATTTAGTTTTATTGCTACTTATAAAGAATCTAGAAAAATTTTATCAGGTTGGCTTTATTGGATTGCTTTAAATGGTTTTTCTATTTGGCTTTATGTAAATGCCGATTTAAAAGGAATGGCCTCACTAGCTGCCATATATTTTTTTCTTTCTATAGCAGGTTATTATAACTGGCGTCAATCGTATGTGCAAAAAAAGCTGAATGCAAATTCATCAGCTTAATCCTTTTTATCGTTTGTTAGTTCTTTACCTAAAGCATCTGACAATAGTTTACGGTATTCTTCTCGGCTAATTTCAATGCCACCCAATGTTTTCAGGTGCTCAGTAATATATTGTGTATCCAGTAGTAAAAATTGGTTTTGATTTAGCCACCTAACCAGATGCACCAAGGCCACTTTGGAGGCATCTCTCTCTATATGAAACATAGATTCGCCAAAAAAAGCCTTGCCAATAGCAACACCGTAAAGTCCGCCAACTAACTTGTTTTCTTTGTTGCGCGTTTCAAAACTGTAGGCAAAACCCATTTCATGAAGGTTGGTGTATGCCTCAATAATTTCTTCCGAAATCCAGGTTTCTGTTCTATTGGCACAAGCGCGAATTACCTCCTCAAAAGCAGTATTTATGGTTACCTTATACTTTTTGTTACGCAGGGTTTGACCAAGCGATTTGCTAATGATAAGCCCGTCCAATGGAATTATGCCTCTTTGTTGCGGATCATACCAGTAAATAGCATTTTCTTCGCTAGAATCGGCCATTGGGAAAACCCCGCACATATAACCGAAAATCAATTCATCTGCACTGAGCATGTAGCATTATATTTCAGTGATATTTTTATTTGCAGCACTGTTAAAAGTTGCCAGCTCTAAATCGTTATAAAGGTGTTTAATTTTAGTAAGCGTATCTGAATCTGATTTTCTTAACTCGCCTACACTCTCTAATTTATTTATCACAAAGGCAATATTTAAACGGGCAATATCCATTGCGGGTAAATACACAGCATCCTTATTTTTTCCCTCAACAATTTCGGCAACAAGCTTGGCTCTAACTAACTGATGAAGCAATGTTTTACACACTGTAGCCTGCAAGCCAAGCTTTCCGCTCATTTCACTTACTGATGGTGCTTTATCCCCTGCTTTAAATTTATTGGCAATATGATGCAGCAGGTAAAGAGAATATACCATTTTCATTTCATGACTGAGATTTGCCATTTGAACGCGACTTTCATATTCTACTACATGTTGAACAGAATAAGATATTTCAGCGCCAATGAGCACAATGATCCAACTGAACTGAAGAAACGTAATAAACAAAGGGATAGAGGCAAAGCTGCCATAAATGGTATTATAATTTGAAACACCAATTTGAAAAGCTATGTAGGCCCACTCAAACACCTGAAAAACAATGCCGGCAACAATGCCTGCATAGGCGGCAGAGGCTGGCTTAACGCGTGTATTGGGCATAACCAGATAAAGCAGAAAAAATAACAATGAAGTGGTGAGGTAAGGCAAAAATTGAATAGAGATGATAATGAGCTGTGATATGGTTGAGCCTAGAAAGGAAATTTCTTGAGCAACCCATTTAATTTGAGTACTGATAAAAATGGTGGCTACTCCTGAAAAAGCAATGAACAGCGGAGCAACCATAATGATACTAAGATAATCAGTAAATTTACGGGCCCAAGTGCGCGGAGTTTGTACGTGCCAGATAAAATTAAATGCATCCTCAATATTTGCCAATACCTGCAGAACAGACCAAAGCAGCAACGCAAAACCAAATCCGGCAATTATACCACCTTTGGTATTACCCAGTAAGTTTTGCACATATACCAGCAGGTTATTTAAAATTTCAGGTTGTGTGGCAAAAGCCTTATTCAATTCTTCAGTAAGGTATTGCTGAAGCCCAAACCCCTGAGCAATACCAAACACCATAGCTATAACAGGCACTATGGAAAGAAGGGTATATAAGGTTAGTGCCGTTGCCCTTAATGCCAATTGCTTTTGCGTATAATCATGTATGGCAAGTAATAGAATACGTAGCAGTTTAATGGCTCCGCGCTGCCAGCGGGGAAATTTGTCTAGCTTAACATACCAGATATCATGAGAGAAGAATTCTTTTAAAGAAGAAAATGTTAGTGATTTCATGAACTAAATGTCAGGATTTCTTTATAAACAATTACAACACCAATGATGAGAACCAAAGTTAGCACAATCTTTTTAAACCAGAGTTCATCAATTTTATTCAGCAATTTTTTACCTATTAAAGAGCCGACAAATGAAATGATGATTAGCCCGGGGATAAGATAGAGTTGCTCGCGAGGCAGGTAACCATGATCGAGGTAAATGGCACTGCGGCTAAGGTCTACCCCAAAGTCGATAGCAGCAGATGTGGCCACAAATGTATTTTTACTTAACCCGAATGCGGCCATGCTCATTCCTCTGATGGCTCCTCCTGTTCCGTTGAAGCCGGCAAAAAATCCTGCACCCGCACCAGAAGCCATTGCATTGGTTTTGGTTGCGGGCAAGGTGAATGTTGGGAACCACAACATAAAAATGCTGAAGCAGATTAGAAAAATGCCCAATGTAAGCTGCGCCCATCTAAGCTCAATAAAAGTATTTAGGTATGCACCCAAAACAACAAAGCCAACACTTGGAATGCCATAATAAAATAACAGCTTATAGTTAACATGTTGTCTAAACAAATACAATTTGCTGATATTGCTGAAAACATGAAGAATGCCCGTTAAGCCCAATACAACCTGAAAGGGATAAAAAAATTGGGCAACTGGAACAAAAAAAACGGAAGAGCCGAAACCGCCAACAGTGCCTAAAATTTCGCAGATAAATGCAGCAAAAAGAAAGAATAATGAAGCAGCCAATTACTGTTTTTTTATAAATGTACAACAAATTGGCAAAAAGCCAATTTGCAGGTTAATGCCCTATGCTTAAAATAGTTCTTGCCTTAGATGCAATGGAAGCAGTTGCGAATTGTGATTACAGCAAACTTTCAATGATCTCCTCTACGCTTATACCTTCTGCTTCTGCCTTGTAATTTTTTATTAGGCGATGACGCAACACATCTTTTGCTACTGCCTTTACATCATCAATATCCGGAGAGTAGCTGCCATTTAGCAAGGCATGTGCTTTTGCTCCAAGTACTAAAAATTGTCCTGCACGCGGGCCTGCACCAAAGCCAATATACTCATTAACTTTTGGTGTGGCATTGGCCGTGTTCGGCCTGGTTTTGCTAACCAGTTTTACTGCATATTCCATCACATTATCTGCTACCGGAACCTTGCGTACCAATTGCTGAAAGGATAAAATCTCTGCAGCCGAAATAACAGGTTGTAAGGTAACATTCATATTGCCTGTTGTATTTTTTATTACCTGCAATTCCTCTTCGTATTTTGGATAGGTAAGCACCACATTAAACATAAAACGATCGAGTTGGGCTTCAGGTAAAGGGTATGTTCCTTCCTGCTCAATAGGATTTTGTGTGGCCAATACAAAAAATGGGGCTTCCAGTTTATGCACACGACCACCAACGGTTACATTTTTTTCCTGCATGGCTTCAAGCAAGGCCGCCTGCGTTTTTGGTGGCGTTCGGTTTATCTCATCAGCCAGTACAATATTGGCAAACAATGGACCGCGTATAAATTTAAACTCTCTTTTTTCATCTAAAATTTCAGAGCCGGTTATATCACTTGGCATTAAATCAGGTGTGAATTGAATACGACTGAATCTTAAATCCAGCACTTCAGAAATAGTGCGTACAAGCAATGTTTTTGCCAAACCCGGTACGCCCACCAGCAATACGTGGCCATTTGAAAATATAGCGTTGAGCACGGCATCAACCACCTCATGCTGGCCAACTATTACTTTTCCTATTTCCTGTTTAAGGGTTTGATATTTCTGATGCAGCATATTGGCTGCTTCTACATCATTAGCAAATTGCATCTGTTATTTTTTTAAAAATTCTACAACCTGTTTACAACTTTTATATGGTGGATTTACCTGAATATATAAGTCTTTTTTGGTTTTATTCATGAACGTTTCCATGGCGCGTTGTTGCTTTCGCTGCATAGCCATTGCCTGAAATTTCTGGTAATCGTCTCTAAGGTTAGCCCGATGTGGTTTACTTTCAGATTTAAGATAAAAAACCCTCCACACTTGCTGCCTATCCGGTCCGGGAAGGGTTATCAGTTCCGGCTCGGTCATATCGCCAGGTTTTAAGCCTTCCAATTTGTAATAAATTTCTTTATCCAACTCATCAATGGCAATTTTGGTTGAGCCGGTTTGCTCCGCAGTAATAAAGCCTCCGTTACCTTTGGTAAAATTATCATCTGAAAAGCGTTTCACTGCTTTCTCAAAAGAAATACTGTCTATTTTAACCTGCCAAATAATACTATCCATTCTCTCACGAGCAGCAGCAACATCTGATTTAAAAATTTTAGGACGTACCAAAATATGCCTCACATTAATATTATCTCCTTTTCTATCTATTAATTTAAGGATATGGTAGCCATATTTGGTTTCAATAACTTTAGAGATGGTGTCGGGCTTTAGTTTAAATGCAGCCGCTTCAAACTCAGGCACCATCTGTCCGCGTGTAAAAAATCCAAGTTCGCCACCCTTTGCTGCTGATCCGTCATCAGAGTATAATGTTGCCAGCGAGTTAAAATTATCGCCATTAATAATGCGTTCTCTTAGTTCAGTAATTTTTTCATAGGCGAGTTGTTTAGCCTCTTTAGATACTTTGGGTTCAATAACCAACTGAGCCACTTCAACCTCTGCACTGTAAAAAGGCAAACTGTCTTCGGCAGCCATTTCATTGTAGTACTTCTTAATATCGATGGGCGAAACTTTTACATCTTTTAGCACCTTGCTTTGCATTTCATTAACCAGCATGCCGTTTTTAATTTTCTCGCGGTTATCGGCTTTAATTTGCGAAACAGTTTTTCCATAAAACTCTTCCATTGGTTTTACCCCACCAAACTGGGCAGCAAAGTATCTAATTCGCTTTTCAAGTTCTGCATCCACCCGTTCTTCTGATAAAGGAATACTATCAATTTGAGCTTTATTCAGAAAAATGCGTTCAATAAGTTTTTGCTTTAGCAGCTCACATTTCATTGTATCACTAAGCGCTTCATCGGCCTGCCGTTTAAGTTGTTCAAACTCCATTTCAACCTCTGATTGCAGGATAATATTATCTCCCACCACAGCCACAATCTGATCAATGGCTTTTCCTGCCTGCTGAGCAAGGATAGCAGGCAATGAAGCCATAAAAAAGAGTAAG
>JBIIGU010000086.1:0-5237 GCA_044236275.1 Bacteroidia bacterium
GTAGTCATTATTGGCAACATCCACTTTAGCTTCGCGGTGACAATTGATACACCAGCCCATTTGTAAAGAAGATTGTTGAGCAACTACAGCCATTTTTTCAATAGGCCCGTGGCAAGCTTGGCATTCTACTTTTCCTATTTTTACATGTTGGGCATGGTTGAAATAGGCTAAATCAGGAAGGTTGTGTATGCGCACCCACTTTATAGGTTTTTGAGGCTTATTGGTATCGTAAACTTTCTTCTCAGCATCCCATCCAACTGCATCATAAATTTTTGCAATTTCAGGAGAAACCTGTCCGTTGTATTTTGCGCTTGCCGTAACGTGCATATGGCAATTCATACACGTACTTGCTGAAGGTATAGTGGCTTGCTTACTTTTATCGGCACCGGTATGGCAATACAAGCAATTGATTTTGTATTTACCTGCATGCAACTCATGAGAGTAATTGATAGGCTGAGCAGGAGCATATCCTTTTTGCACGCCTACTTTCTTGTTGCCATAATCAAAACCATAGATACCTAAAACAATGGTAAATCCGAGAATTACCACAATTGTTCCAACTACCGGGTGTTTGGTAAACAATTTGTATTTCCAGGTGGTGCGCACATCCACTTCAGGGCCTTTTTCTGCAGCGGCAGCTTCAGGAAATTTGTTATCATATATTTCTTGAACTGTCTTTTTGATGCGCATCAATACAAATACGATTACAAAAAGAATAAGAGCCATTACACTTAGCGCAATGAAGGTTGTGTTATTATAGAAACCGTCTTCAGCAGGGGCCGACATACCACCATCAGTGGTGGTGCTGCTACCTCCAGCTGATGCTGTGGCTGTAGCAGCTGGTTTGTCGCTTTCAGCCTTGATATAATCAATGATAGAATTGATTTGTGCATCACTCAGGTTTTCAAATGAAGTCATTAGGGCTTCATTGTTTTCCTTGTAGACCTGTACGGCAATCGGATCACCGGATTTAACCATTGCTTGTGAATTCTTAATCCACTTAACCAGCCACTTAGCATCTCTGCGTTTGTGCACGTCTTTCAATGCAGGGCCTACAACTTTTTCGTTGATGGCATGGCATGAAGCACAATTGGCGGTAAATAATTTTTCTCCTTCGGCTGCATCGGCAAATGCCAATGAAATGGAGAAACTAAAAAGTGCTAAAAGCGAAGTAATTTTTAAAAATTTCATCGTAACAATCTGATTGTTCAAGTATTGTGAAATTGAGTGGTAGCAATGGTTTTAACGCATTTCTACTTCAAATCAGGCGCAAATATATTCACAAAAGTAAAATTAGCGTCAGGATAAGGAAAATTTTATTATTTAGAAGACATCTAAATAGTGGATAGCTGTGGATAGCTTCTGTAGAAACTTACTATGAAGTGTAAGAACTGTATTTAAATACCTCGCCTTTTGAATTCATTTGTTTGAAATCCAGTGTTTCATATATCGAGTTGTGCGAAATAAATTCAGGAACAATTTCTTTCATTTTAGCAACAACCTTCTCGTTATTCTGTGAAGCGTAAAGTTCAATAAGTTGGCCAATTTGCTCATTCACCCAATCGAAATTATAGGTACGCACCTTTGCAATCATAATTTTAGGATGATAGGTGTGAATGGTATTCTCCTGATCGGCCAACAATTCTTCTTTGATCTTTTCACCCGGACGCATTCCGGAAAAAACGATTTGGATATCGGAACCCAGTTTTAGGCCTGAGAGTTGAATCATTTTTTTTGCGAGGTCAATTATCTTTACCGCTTTACCCATATCAAAGATGTAAATCTCGCCTCCCTGGCCCATATTGCCGGCTTCAAGCACCAGTTGGCAGGCTTCAGGTATTGTCATAAAGTATCTGGTGATATCAGGATGTGTTACCGTAACAGGGCCACCTTCTTCAATTTGTTTTCTGAATCGAGGAATAACAGAGCCACTTGATCCTAATACATTGCCAAAACGTGTGGTGATGAATTTTGTACCTTTTTTGCCGGAGCGAATAAGTTCAGTGCTTAACGATTGAATGTAGATTTCTGCAATTCTTTTTGATGCACCCATAACATTTGTAGGGTTAACAGCCTTGTCTGTTGAAACAAGCACAAATTTATTAACTTCGTATTTTACTGAAAGATCAGCAATAATGCGGGTTCCGCCTACATTCACCCGTATGGCTTCGCAGGGGTTGTTTTCCATCAGAGGAACATGTTTATATGAAGCTGCATGATAAACAATATCAGGCCTGTAGGTTTCAAAAATACTTTCCATGCGGGTTAGATGGGTGATGTCGCCAACCAAAATATCTATGCTATTTCTAATTTGTTTGGTTTCACTCTCGTTTAATTCGGCATCTAATTCATATAAAGACACTTCAGACTTATCTACCAATACCAGTTTTTTGGGTTTAAAATTCCGAATGATTTGCCTTACAATTTCGCTACCGATTGATCCTGCAGCACCTGTTATTAGAATGGTTTTGCCAAAAAGTTGGTGGGCAACAGCACCCTTGTCTAAAACAATTTCATCGCGCTCAATTAAATCTTCAATTTTAACGCTCTTAATCTGATTGAAGCTCAATTCTCCATTTATCCATCGTTCTATAGGTGGAACATTCCTTACATTAATATCCAACGATAAACAACTTTCAATAATTTCCTGCTTGCGTGATTTTGAAATGTTTTGTGGTGAAATTACCAACTCTTTTATATTGAGTTTTTTGATGATTTGCTCAAGGTCCCTGCTCCCGTGATATATGGTAACGCCATCAACGTAATTTTTAAATTTCTTCTGATCGTCATCAAAGAAAGCCACCACTTTTATGTCACGTGTGCCATTTTGTTCGAGTTTTCTTTTGGCAACAATACCCGCTTCTCCTGCACCAAATATGGCAAAGTTGGTTACAGCAGCTTCATCCGGGCGGTTTATCTGCATATACATGACCTTTGCAGCCAGCCTAAATGAATTCATCAATAAGGTTGTGCCAATATAATCAATGATGATGATGGAAATAGGAATAAGAACTGCGGCCTCAGTATTGGTTCTGGTATAAACAATGTTGATCAGGCTGATTACAATGGTGCTAAAGGTAATGGTATAAAAAACCCTTATGGCGTCTTGCACACTGGTATGCCTGATGATGCCTGCATAAATTCTGAAATAGAGTATGAATAAGATGCGAATAGCCAATACAAGAGGTAACGCATAAAAATATCGGGAATCGAAACTTTCCTCAATAAAGAAGTTGAAACGAAGTAAGGTTGCAAAAATATATGAGAATAAACAAATGAGGAGGTCAATGCCAAAAATCAACCATCGGGGAGCATTTCCGTTTTTCGGAAAAAAGGAATGAAGGAAACTCATTTTTTTACTAAAACATTACGAATATATAGAAATAAATGATAATGTCTCTAAAATATCAAGGCTAGAGGATGATTTTAACTACTGTCTGCATAATGATGTATGTGTCGCCAATAAGTGAGTTGTTGTTGATGTACTGAAGGTTAAGTGCCAGTTTCTCAGGCATTATCACCTCAATATATTCTTTTTCGGGATTGGCTGCATTGCCCAATAATTCATTCTCCTTGTAGTATTTAAGGGAGGCATAATCGGTAATGCCCGGTTTAACGCTTAGCACGCGCATTTGTTCGGCATTGTAATGGTTTACATACTTTCTAACCTCAGGCCTTGGGCCAACAAAACTCATGGTACCATTTAGCACATTGAACAACTGAGGCAGTTCATCGAGTTTAAAGCGCCTAAGGAAATAACCAATATTGGTTATGCGAGAATCACGCATGCCAATGGTTAGTTGACCGCTTTTTTCAGATTGCAAATACATGCTCCTGAACTTATACAAAACAAAGTCAGTATTATTTAAACCAACACGCATTTGCCTGAAAATAGCAGGGCCTTTAGATTCCAATCTGATTAAAACCCAGATAACCAGCAAAACGGGAGAAGAACAAACAATGCCGGTAACGCTAAAAAAAATATCGAATAGCCTTTTCACTTGATTGCAATGTTAGTTCGCAAGATGCAGTTTTCAAAAGAGTGATTACATAACGGCTGCAACAGCATCCTTTACTGCGCTTATCACCTGGTTCACTTTGCCTGGTGTAAGATCTACATAAACAGGCAAGCTGATTTCATTGGCATACATGGCAAATGTTTTGGGATGATTTTTGATATCGTAGCCTCTCGCTTTGTAATAACTCATCATGGGCACCGGAATAAAATGCACGTTTACTGAAACCTGATTTTCAAAAATACGTGCAATGATGGCATCACGTTGTTGCTCTGTGGCTCCTTTTATCCTAAGCGCATAAAGATGATAGGAGGAACATTTGGAATCATTTTTATATTCAGGTACGATTGCCCATTCTGCATGGCTAAATGCCGCAGTATATGCATCAAATATGGCTTTTCTAACCGGCAGAATTTCTCTGTCGTACCTTTCCAGTTCCACAAGTCCTATAGCTGCCATTATATCGGTCATATTCATTTTGTATCCGGCTTCCACAATGTCGTATCTCCAGTTGCCGGGTTTGGTTTTGGCCAGTGCATCTTTATTTTGGCCATGCAATGTTTTTACGCAGAGGTATTTGTAGATTTCCTCATTATCAAAAGGAGCAGGAAAGTTTAATGCAATGGCACCGCCTTCGGCAGTGGTTAAATTTTTAACAGCATGAAATGAAAATACAGATACATCGGTTAGTGCCCCTGTTCTTTTGCCTTTATACCATGCACCAATAGAATGAGCCGCGTCTGATAAAATCATGATTCTTCCCAGCATTTCCTGTTCTTTGGTTTTAGGTTGAAACATATTTTTCACGGAAGGGTCGTTAATCAGATGCATCATGGCATCATAATCACAAGGATAGCCGCCAAAATCAACCGGCATGATAACTTTTGTTCTAGGCGTTATGGCCTTTGCAATTTCCGGTATACAAATATTAAAGTCGCTGCAAACATCAACAAAAACCGGAGTGGCACCACAATGCACCACTACATTGGCCGTTGCGCTGTAAGTGTAAGCGGGTAATATAACTTCATCACCAGCTGTAACACCAAACCACCTCAACATAATTTCAAGGCCGGCTGTTGCAGAGTTTAAGCACAAGGTAGCTTTATTGCCATTGTATGCACTGAGTTCCTTCTCAAATTTTTTCGTTTTTGGTCCGGTAGTAATCCAACCTGACTTGAGGGTATCAACTACTTCATCAATAATTTTTTGATCGATATGCGG
>JBIIGU010000058.1:0-6282 GCA_044236275.1 Bacteroidia bacterium
ATATATGAATTAGTACTGCATCTATTTAGGATGCCTAATTCCAACCGATTAACTTTTAACGCCTCTTGCAATTTGTTTTAATAGCATTTTCTATCTAAACTCATTAAAAATAATATCCTTCCCGAATTCAACTTTAGATAGGTGCTTTAATTTATTGTTCCAATCCAAAGGGGTCCAATATCTGGGATACTTGAAAACCACTTCATTTCCTATCAATTTTTCTTTTAAAATATTCAGGTCTAATCCATTTTCCAATCCTCTATTAATATAAAATCTTGTGTCAGTATTTTCTAAAACAAATACAATATCATTAATTCCACCTTCCGAAATAGACTTAACAATACCTCTTTCTAATAATGCCTGTTCTTCCAATACGGTAGGAACCGGATTAAAAACAAGTCCAAAAGATAGGGTAATAAGAATAACTATTCCTGTTAATATATAGACCCCCTTCGACATATTTATTAGGTTTAATATGTAATTAATCTGCAATCATTCTCACCGGTATTCTTTGGGAGAGCAAATGGCCTGTAACACTTTTACAAATTACTGCTCAAAATCCAAGTTTATTGGCTGTTTATTTCGCATATTTGATTGCTTGTCTTTGCCAGTAGTTGGTACTGAGAAATCAACTATTTCAAATTTTACATCATCAAACCAAATTTGTCCTGTACCAACCAGTAGGGCTCCATATGCAAGATTAGAAGCATCAAAAGGAACATCTAGTACTATTTCATATCTCGTCCAATCTGTTGTGCCTTTAATTGATCTGTCAATTTTACCATCTTTCATGTTGTCAAAACTTATATCATTGTTGGATAACTTTTCATCAACACGTAACCAGATACCTGCCCAATTTGAAACATCTTTTGTTTTAACCATAGCTGTCATACGTACTCTTTTACCAAGATAATTGTCTGGCAAACAATTTTGCATCAATGTGCCAAAGCCCTTAATTTTATTTTTTTTTGATTTAATGGTCGCTGCATTATTACCAGCTTGTCCAGCACCCTTGTCAATGCCCATGTCATAGCTATTATGATTGCTACCTGCTTTGAACCAACCTGATGGTAAGTCAAAGGAAAGAAGTGTTAATGTCACGGTAACGAATAACACGCTTATCAAAATTTTTCTTACTGTTTTCATTATTTTTTTTTGTTTGTTAGCGCCAACTTTAATTGTCGGAGTTCAGAGTATCCAATATGTTTAACTATCAAAATTAAATTATACTAACGAATAAGTTTACCAAAAAGTATTTTTCATTAATACCCTTTGACTTGTTTGTATGTTTGAAAATTAATCATGAGAATACACTGTTAGTAATCTCATTCCATTACCATATTTTCACACGCTTGTTCTCATCCAGCCACATCTTATTTTTGGGCTTAACCTGAAAAGCTGCATAAAATTGCGGCATATTGGAAAGCGGACCAAAAACGCGGAATTGTGCCGGTGAGTGCGGATCAGTGAGCACCTGATTGCGCAAATACTCAGGGCGGGCATGAGTGCGCCAAACTTGGGCAAAACCTATAAAGAAACGTTGCTCTGGAGTAAATCCATCAATCACTGTGCGCTTCTTATCTTTAATACTCATTTGGTAAGCTTCATAAGCTACTGTTAAGCCTGCTAAATCAGCAATATTCTCACCGAGTGTTAGCTGTCCGTTTACAAACACAGAATCAAGCACCTCAAATTTATTAAACTGTTCTACCAACACTTTTGTGCGCTCTTCAAATTTCTTTCTATCCTCATCGGTCCACCAGCTGTTCAGGTTTCCTTTTGCATCATACTTGCTGCCCTGATCATCAAAACCATGAGAAAATTCATGCCCTATAACTGCACCAATAGCTCCATAATTGGCAGCATCATCCCTGGTAGGATCAAAGAATGGTGGCTGCATAATGGCTGCCGGAAAAACGATTTCATTCATTACCGGGCTGTAGTAAGCATTTACTGTTTGAGGCAACATATTCCATTTGCTTTTATCTACCGGTTTATTCAGTTGATCAACCATATCCTCAAAACCAAATACCTGAGCACGGAAATAATTCTCCAAATAAGAATCTCGTTTAACAATGAGTTTGCTATAGTCTTCCCACTTATCCGGATAACCTAATTTTCTATTGAATGAATTCAATTTCTCAAGTGCTTTTTGTTTGGTTTCTGCACTCATCCACTCTAAGTTATTAATTCTATTGCGAAATGCTTCACGCAGGTGATCCACCATCTGATTAACCTTTTCTTTTGATTGCGGACTAAAAGCCACTTTTACATACTCCTGTGCAACTAATTGGCCAAGCATATTGTTGGCTGAAGCAACAGCTCTTTTCCAACGTGGCTTTTGCTCTTTTACACCTTGTATAACTGTACCATAAAACAAAAATGTTTGTTTTTCCAATTCAGCATTAAGATAGCCTGATACGGCTGACATTACTTTCCACTTCAAATAAGCCCTTATGATTTGAGGCTCTTTGTTGAATACGGTTTGCAGGTAGGCAAAATAATCCGGCTGAGCTACTATAACCGTATCAACCTTTTTTACTGCCAGACCTGTTAATTCAAAATAAGCATCCCAGTTAAAAGAAGCATAGTCGTTTTTTAATTTGGCATAAGCAAACTTGTTATACTTCTTCTCCATGTTGCGGTTCTCTACCCTGCTCATGCTTTTCTGGGCAAGTCCTTTTTCCAATTCCAGAACCATTGCTGCATTGGCTTGCGCATCAGCACCGTCTGCACCAAAAATCATAAACATTTTTGCAAGGTGCTGCAAGTATGCTTCTCGGATCTTTTTAGATTTTTCATCATCCTTTAGATAATAATCTCTATCAGGCAAACCAAGGCCTCCTTGAGAAAGCCAGGTAACATATTTCTCATTATTCTTTACATCTAAACCAACATACATATTAAAGAAGCCGGAAATACCACGCTTATGAAAATCGGCCAAAAGTGCCGCCAAGTCATTTGTCTTTTGCCAAGATTCCACTTGTTGCATGGTTAAAGCTGCAGGCGCCAAACCATCTTTTTCCAATTTAACTGTATCCATCGCAATGGAATAAAAGTCGCCAATTTTCTGGCGGGCGGTTCCCGGCTCGGCATTTTTATCAGCTGCGGCTTCTTCCAAAATTTTTCTTAGTAAGTCATTGTTACGCTCCGCAAGTACATTAAAGCTGCCCCAGCGTCCCTCGGTTGTTGGAATGGGATTGGCTTTAATCCAGCCACCATTGGCAAACTCAAAAAAATCGTCTTGAGGTTTTGCTTTTCGGTTTAAAGAGGCGGTATCTACACCTGTAAGTTTATCGGAAAGCACAAATGCGGCAGCAACCATTATAGTGGCTATTCCTAAAAGCATGTACTGTTTTTTCATATAATGTTTGAAGATTGAGACTCAAAAATATTGAAATTGGATTCAAAAAAAAGAGGAGAACCGCAAATCCTTCTGTTTAGAGGTTTCATACACCATTGAAACAGCCATACAAAGTGAAGGGAAAGCGGCTCTCCTGAATTTACACTGCCAAGTAGCTACATCTTGCTTTTATTGAAACGGCTACTCCAGGTTAATTTTTCGGATTGCATGAGCACCAGATAAGGGCCATCTGGTAATTCCTCTATATTTATCTCACTGCCTGCCCCCTTTAATACCTCCTTTCCGTGCACATCAAGTATGCGGTATTGCAAGTCGGCAATCTCAGGTAATTGAATGTACAGAACATTTGCAGCCGGATTAGGGAAAATCTTAAGATTAGATGTGTTTTTCTCAATTATCCCCAAAGGCAACACCTCATTGTCATGTACCTCAAATGTCTTATTAGAAACAGCTGTGCAACCGGAATAATTAACTACATTCAATGAAACCTGATAAATACCCGATTTATTGAAGCGATAAGTAAAATCTTGATTGTCTGAAACAACTTTTGAATCAACGGCCCAAGCAAACCCTTTAAAACCTGAATCATTAGAATTGCTTTGATTGATGAATTTTCGTCCCGTATGTATTTCAGATGACTCATCCATAATAAACTTACTCAGCGGAACAGGACGAATCAAAATAAAATCTTGCTTTACCATACTATCTAGAATACCGTTTTTGCTTACTACCAATTTTACCGTATAAGTTCCTGGAGTGCGGTATTGGTGAGCTACAGATTTTCCGTATGCTTTGGTCTCATCGCCAAAATACCAAGTGATGGTATGATACTGATCACTGTTTTGGCAAACAAAGTAAACAACTGTTTCTCCGCAAACAGATACCGGATTGAATGGAGTAAAAGCAGGCTGTGAATAAGCAGATGAAGCAAGCATCAAGCCTAGCAAAGAAAAAAGCAATTTAGTTTTCATAAAATGAAGTAATAGTTGTAGGTTGAACATTTGACGTGAAGGCCTTTTGATTTGTTACAGGTTGTTTTAAAATTTTTAATTCAACGCAACAAATTTTAGTGTGAAAGACTACTATAGAAAGTTGATTTACACCTAAGGATGATTGTGTATTTATGAGGCAACCGCTTATCTAATCAAATTACCAAAAATGTAAGTTCATATTTTAAAAGCTAAGGTGCTGCAGAGGCATAAAGCAATTAGAGAATATTTATTACCTCAATTCATTTTCAAATGCTGCTCTTAATGAAAGTACGATATTGTAATGGAGAGATATTAAATCGATATTTGCCAATAGAGCAAATTCAAATTTATGACATCCAAAATATACAATATCTGCCTTCTTTTAATTAGCTTAACATCTCAACTGAACGCACAGAATCTTAAAAATCTGGAATTGATTTATAGACCCGAACTCACGGAAGGAAAAACATCTTCACTAAATTTATTCACTGATTCTCTAGTGAGCAGCTCAGTTATATGCATTAGTAAAGAGGTAAAATTGCATAAACACCTCGAACATGCCGAACATGTTTTGGTTTTAGAAGGTGAGGGCGAAATGAGATTGGGAACCGAAGTATTTATTATAAAAAAGAATGATCTGATTTTTATTCCAAAAAATACTCCGCATGCAGTAAAAACAACTTCATCCATTCCCCTGAAAGTATTATCCATTCAGGCACCACTGTTTGATGGAAAAGACCGTGTAATGCTGGAGTAATAAAGATGCGGTGATTTAATTAGCCACCTTCTTATTAATTGCTTAACGACTGATTACATTCCGGGAAACAATGCCTTATTCCAAGGTATGCGGGAAAGTATCAACAATAAACCAATAGAGTAAAAAATTACGGCCTTGCGGTGTTTGGCCATTGCGTCTGTTGCTTTTTTGCTTAATGAGCGACCAACCTGTATCAATACAATAGCAATAATCATGGTAGAAATATGCTCAATAGCTATAAAACGCAGTGCTTTATCCTTCATCACAGAACCCATGCCTTGAGCAAGGGCACTGTTTACAGCCGGACTTATAAAATACAGCCACAAGCCAAGCAATAATTGAGTGTGACAAAAAAGAACGAATATAATGTGGGCTCTGTTTTCGTTTGCGGTAAATTCTCTTTTATGAATAATTCCCAAAACAGACTTGGTAATTGCATACAGTCCACCAAGCAATACGCCCCAGCGTAAAATGTTGTGCAGGTTTAATAAACTTTCGTACATAAATTAACTTATTGATTAAACAAAAATATATAAATGATGGAGAGTTGGTGCATCCCTATTTTAAATATTCCTAAAATAAAGCTTAAACAATTATCTGAAATTAAAGGATGATATAGTAATTATCAATTACTGAAAAGAAAAAAATATTGTAAATTTATTCATCATTTAGTAAAGGCAAACGCAATTTTATGTACTTAAGTTTTTGGCATAAAGTCCCGGTAGTTAGATTGCTCATCCCATTTGCCTGTGGAATTGGGTTGTCTATGTTTTATGAGCTGCCCCTTTACTTACTGATAGGCAGTTTGCTTATATGTATACTAGGTTATCTAATGGCTTTTTACCTTATTGAATCCTTTACACAACGCTGGATACATGGTGCCATCCTAAATGCAATACTTCTGGTTTCCGGCTGGCTCTTGCATGATTTGAGAGATGCTCGTCTGGCCGAAAATTACTTTATGCATATCCAACAAAAACAATGGATTTGGGTTAGGGTTACAGAACCACCTATCCCCAAAATAAAATCAGTAAAAATAAAAGCTGATGTAATGGCTGTTAGTGACAGCAGTGGGGCAACCCTACTTTCAAGCGGCAAACTAATAATTTACCTTAAAAATAAAGACATTACCAATCTGCCAAAATATGGTTCCGTAATGCTCCTTCCTGCTGCTAATGTTAAAGATATTG
>JBIIGU010000264.1:0-2786 GCA_044236275.1 Bacteroidia bacterium
CAGCTAACTCCTATAAAAACATTGTATTCCCTTTGGATCTTACAATGGAATCTCGCCAGAAAATTTCTTGGGCAATACATTTAGGTAAAGCCTACCAATCAACCATACGAATCTTAACTTACCACACCGATGATGAGCAAGGCAATGTCAGATTAACAGCAGCGTTACGTCAGGTTGAAAATATGCTGGATGACAAAGGTGTTAAATTTACCCGCCACATCCTAAATAAACTGGATGCAAGCTTTGCTGAAGAAACACTAAAATATGCAGAAGCCATAAATGCCGACCTCATTCTGGTAATGACACACCAGGAAGATTTAGGCTTGGGTGAATATCTGATGGGAACCGAAGCACAACAAATTGTAAATAAATCTGAACGTATACCTGTAATGTGCGTGAAGCCAAAACCAACAGGTATCTCTTCTGAATTTGCAGTGTAAAAATCTTATCCTAACTGAAAGCTGGCTTGTCCGGCTTTTTTTATTTTTTCATATATAGGCGTGTAAGATGATCAATCTTTTCATGCAGCTGCCTAATCTCCAACTCCGCTTTTAGATTTACCTTATAATCATTCTTTGAACGCAGCCTGTCTCTGGCTTCCTGCCTTTTCTGGCTCATCATGATAATTGGCGCCTGCACTGCAGCCAAGCATGAAAGTATGAGATTAAGTAAAATAAACGGATACGGGTCAATGCGCTCGGGAATGAATATATTAAGACAGATCCAAACAATGATGGCCCCGAAGAAAATTATAATAAATGACCATGATCCACCAAAGTCTGCAATGGCATCCGATAATCTATCTGCAGCAGTGAGGTTCTTATCATAATCAGTATCTACATCCTCAGCCATGATATCATGATCGGCAAAACTGGCCAGTACATCCTTCTCTTCCACATCCAGTTTTCCTTTGCTTTCTTCAACCATTTGTTCCAGTTTTTGCTTAACAAAATGGTTCAGTTCACTCACCGAAATATACCCTTCCCTGTTCCATTCATATCCCAAAGATTTGATGAATGATACCAAACTGTCGCTAACTGCAAGTGCAGGTAAAAGCTGGTGTTTGCCTAATAATTTACCTGAAATCTGACATAGTTCCTTATTCATAGATTTAAAGTTTAGTTCGAATGTATGTGTTCATAGATGAATATTTCCTGAGAAAAAACAGGAAAAACTGAATTTAGGTTAAATTCGCTCGCTCAAGTGTTTAAATAAATCATGACCGACAATAAAATTATTTTCTCAATGGCAGGTGTAAGCAAAACATACCCGCCAAGTAAACAGGTTCTAAAAAACATCTACCTCTCCTTCTTTTATGGCGCTAAAATAGGCGTGCTTGGACTAAATGGTTCAGGTAAATCGAGCCTGCTGCGCATTATTGCAGGTAAGGATAAAAATTTTCAAGGCGAGGTGGTTTTTGATAAAGACTATAAAATTGGTTTTTTAGAGCAGGAGCCGGAACTGGATGAGAGCAAAACCGTAAAACAATGTGTAGAAGAAGGAGTGTCTCACATTACACAAATGCTTCATGAGTTTGAAGAAATTAATAATAAGCTGGCCGACCCGAATTTGGATGGAGACGAGATGATGAAGATACTGGATAGGCAGGCAGCAGTAATGGAGCTGCTGGAACAGAATGATGCTTGGGAACTGGATAATAAATTAGAAAAGGCAATGGATGCACTTCGTTGCCCTGAACCTGATACGCCTGTAAATATTCTTTCTGGCGGAGAGCGCAGACGCGTTGCTTTATGCAGGCTGCTGCTAAGTAATCCTGATATTTTATTACTGGATGAACCTACCAATCACTTGGATGCTGAATCGGTTGATTGGCTTGAGCAATACCTGCACCAATTTCCGGGAACTGTTATTGCTGTAACCCACGACCGATACTTCCTTGATAATGTAGCAGGTTGGATTCTTGAACTTGACAGAGGTGAAGGTATTCCATGGAAAGGCAACTACAGCAGTTGGCTTGAACAAAAAGCCAACCGCTTGGCAGCAGAGGAAAAAGCAGAGAGCAAGAGAGCCAAGTCACTTGAACGTGAGTTAGACTGGGTGAGACAAGGACCTAAAGGAAGACAGGCTAAACAAAAAGCCCGCTTAAATGCATACGACCGCATGTTAAGTGAAGAGCAAAAAGAAAAAGAACAACAGTTGGAATTATACATTCCTCCTGGTCCACGCCTAGGTGATGTGGTTATAGAAGCCGACCACGTGAGCAAAGCCTATGGAAATAAATTGCTGTATGAAAATCTCTCGTTTGCGCTTCCTAAAGGAGGCATTGTTGGTATCATCGGACCTAATGGTGTTGGTAAAACCACCTTGTTTAAGATGATGATGGGCCTTGAGAAACCCGATAGCGGAACGTTTAAAGTAGGCGATACAGTTAAGATTGCATATGTAGACCAAAGCCATAAAGATTTACTGCCCGATAAAAGTGTTTTTGAAGTGATAAGTGGTGGCACCGAAACAATGATTGTTGGCGGCAAACAAATCAATGCAAGAGCCTATATTTCTAAATTTAATTTCAGCGGAACAGACCAAAGTAAAAAAGTAGGCATTCTATCTGGAGGAGAAAGAAACCGCGTGCACCTGGCAATGACCTTAAAAGAAGGTGGCAACGTATTGTTGCTGGATGAGCCAACCAATGATATTGACGTAAATACACTGCGTGCGCTGGAAGAGGCCATTGAAAATTTTGCCGGATGTGTGGTGGTCATATCACACGACAGGTGGTTTATTGATCGTATTGCTACGCATATTTTGGCTTTTGAGGGGAACTC
>JBIIGU010000060.1:0-6108 GCA_044236275.1 Bacteroidia bacterium
TTTGCTATCGGTATTTATGCAAACCTAATGATGCGTTTTAGAGGATTAACCATAAGTGATCCAAACGTAACCGACTATGCAGTAATCTACCGCCATGCGCTGGAGTATTATTCCGGTTTGCACCCTTCCTACTATGCCGCAATTTTATTTTTTGCTGCGTTTCTGAGCTTAAATAATCTGGTGCGCGACTGGAAAAAGAGGCATGAAAATAAAATGGTTTGGGTAGAGCTGGTATTATCTGTTTTGCTTACAACAATGGCAACGGCATCTGCTGCTCGTGCTCCACTATTTGCCTTTGGAGTTATTCTATTTGGATGGGCATTGTTGCATTTTAAAAATATAGGTAAAACCTGGGTTGCCTTTTTGCTCGCTTCTCTATTTATCCTCACATTAATGGCTTTGCCTTCTACCAGAAACCGCATTCTGGAAATGACAAACCCTGCCAATTTGCATGCGCCCAGCGGAAATAATGATAATGGCACCAATGTTAGAGCAGGTATTTACCTTTGTAATTGGGAAACACTTAAACAACACTGGCTGATTGGTGTGGGAACAGGGGATGTACAGTACGAACTAAATCAATGCTTGAGCCGCTTTAATACCCATGTTTATTCCAACTTTAACTACAACACCCATAATGAGTATCTTAATATTTGGTTCTCTGCCGGTATTATAGGCCTGCTGGTTTTTATTTGCTCATTGTTTTTATCTTTTAAACATGCCATCAAGCATAAAAAATTCACATACTTGTTTTTTCTTGTTTTTATGAACATCTGTTTTTTTACCGAAAATTATCTGGAGCGTCAAGCGGGTATCATGTTGTATACCTGGTTTCAATGCTTGTTTTTGTTTACACCTAAAGAAATACATCCCGCATGAAATTATCTTTAACAGAAATCTCTACCATAAGTCTTACACTTTTTGCAGTAATTGACATACTGGGTGCGCTGCCCATCATTATTGGAATGCGGCAAAAGAATGCACATATCGATTCTGGATGGGCCACCATAGCTGCCGGTATACTCATGGTGTTGTTTCTGCTTATTGGTGAAAGGTTGCTTGGCATGTTTGGCATTGACGTTTCTTCCTTTGCAGTTGCAGGTAGCATTGTTATTTTTATAATTGCCATTGAGATGATTTTGGGAATTGATTTATTCCGCCATGATTCGCAGGAAAAAACAGGGAGCATTGTTCCAATAGCATTCCCAATAATTGCAGGCTCCGGTACCCTTACCACCATCATTTCGCTTAAAGCCATTTATACTTTTGAAAATATCCTGATGGGAATTCTATTCAATTTGGTTTTTGTTTATATCGCCCTAAAATCAACCGGATTTATTGAACGTATACTTGGAAAACCTGGACTACTGCTTATCCGTAAATTTTTTGGCATCGTGCTGCTTGCCATTGCCGTAAAGCTTTTTAAAACAAACTTCTAGTTATACTCCAAAAATTTTGATGGAGTTCTCGGTTGTTACTGCTGCCACTTTTTCAACCGATACACTTTTTATTTCTGCTAGTTTTTCAGCTATAAATAATAAATAGCTGCTTTCATTACGCTTGCCTCTGTAAGGTATAGGTGCAAGATATGGCGAGTCTGTTTCGAGCACCAATTTTTCTAATCCAATATTTACTATTGCATCAGGCAGGGTTGATTTATTGTAAGTGAGCACACCGCCAATTCCCAGATAAAAACCAAGCGATACTATTTCTTCAGCCTCTGCAGATGTTCCACTAAAGCAATGAAAAATTCCACGCAATTTCTGATGATTGATTTCTTTGATAATCGAAATAATATCGGCTGTTGAATTACGCGAATGAATAACTACCGGCAAATCGTATTGAATAGCCCACTGACATTGTTTTTTAAATGCACTGATTTGCTGATCCTTAAATTCAGTTGACCAATAATAGTCTAATCCAATCTCTCCAACAGCATAGAATTTCCTTTTCTTAAACCACTTTTGAATTTGAAATAGATGCGCCTCCACATGCTCATCTACAGAACAAGGATGCAATCCCATCATAGGAAAACAATTTTCAGGAAACTCCCACACCAAATCCAACATGGGTTGTATGCTTTGCACATCAATATTGGGTAAAAACAATCTGCGTACCCGTGCATCAAGCGTTCGGTGAATCATCTGCGCACGATCTGCTTTAAATTGCTCGGAATATAAATGGGTATGGGTGTCGGTAAAAATCATGAGGCGCAAATATAAACCAACTCAAAATCAGAACAAGTCATACATCAACTCATCAACCCTGATGCCAAACCAAGCATAGATGCCATAAAGCAATGTGCCCCAAAGCACAAACGCTGCAAACATATAAACCTTTATGCGCCACTTGTTTTTTTCAATCATGCTGGCCAGAATAGTACCCACCGGCACTGAGAGAAAAACAGGTGTTAATGCCACTATTCCATAAATTTCATACTTATTAATAAAATTTACCAGCCAACGCAGTCTATTGTTTATCTTAATGCCTTTTCTTGGCTTAGCAGGATAGAATTTATGCTTCAGTTTTATGATTAGTCCCCATAAATACAGATAAATCAACACTCCAAGAAAACCACCTGATGTGGTAGTAAGTATCGACTCCACATAGTTAAAGCCAAATCCAAGCGCCATAAAAAATCCAAGCATGAATTTAAAACTGCTCCACAGCGCAACGGTAAATAATTTAATAACTTCGGGTGTCATGGCAACGGGTGAAGTTAATAAGTATACTTGTAAAAACATGAATCATTCTTCAATATTTTAAACATACAAATTATATTGCCCATGATGACAACATCTCTTCGAAATTTATCACTCATTATTATCCAGTTGCTTTGGGCAACTGCATGGGCTCAGGTACAAAATACCGGAATGACCGACCAAGGCGACAGCGCTGAAATGGGCAAAATTATGATTGCAGGTTATGTAGATGTGTATTATGGATTTGATTTTAATAACCCGGCATCAAAGCAGAGACCATACGCAGTTACTGCTGCGCGGCATAATGAGCTAAATATTAACCTGGCCTATCTGGAAATTCGCTATCAGGGGGAACGCGTACGTGCTCGTTTTCTTCCCGGTATCGGCACCTATATTAACGATAATTATGCTTCAGAACCCGGAACACTTAAAAATTTGGTAGAAGCCTATGCCGGCATAAAACTCTCTTCCTCTAAAAATATCTGGCTCGATGCAGGTGTGCTGGGTTCTCCTTATACTTATGAGTCGGCCATATCAAAAGACCAGCTTATGTATTCGCGCTCACTTGCCGCAGAGCACGCTCCATATTACCTCACAGGCCTGCGATTGCAAATGCCGCTTGGCAAAAAAATAACCGCTTATTTTTATGCGCTCAACGGCTGGCAGCAAATAGCCGATGTAAACAATGAGCCTGCAGTGGGCACCCAGCTAGAAATAAAACCAACCCAAAACCTGCTCATTAACTGGAGCAATTATGTGGGCTCCGAACGCTCAGTTGCACAGCCGCAAAATGGTATGCGTTATTTTACAGATTTGTACGCCATTTTCAGCCTCAACAAAAAATTGGGCTTCTCTTTGGGTGCTTACCTTGGTATGCAGCAAAGAAAAGACAGCATAACCGCAACGGAGAAAGGCTACTTCTGGGGCCAGGCCAACTTAACCGGCAGGTATAACCTAAGTAAAAATCTGATGCTAACCGCTCGGATTGAATACTTGGAAGACATGCATGGGGTTGTGGTGATGCCTATTACAAATGCAAATGGTTTTGCTTCTTATGGTTCAGGTGTTTGTTTAACCTGGAAAGTACCAGACCATGCCGCGCTGCGACTGGAAGGAAGAAACTTTTATTCCTCATCCGGCATTTTTCAGGATACAGATGGTAAGCCATCTCGCCATTCGGAAATGGTTTTTGCAAATATGACAGTTTGGTTTTAACTACTTAGCGGGCTGCATTTATTTGAAGTACAGCGTTTAAAGTTAGTTATTGCATACGCTCCGATCATAAGCAAATTATAGCACTTCCCCTTTTAAAAAAGCCTACACATTTGCACTTTTGATTCTTTTTTCCCGATAATTGAAAAATCATCTTCTTAGCCTTTGATTAAATTTATAAACCGTTTTCTGCTCATACCTATCTGCGCTCTGCTTTGCTGGCAAGCTCAAGGCCAAACTGTTATTACCATTAAAGGTAAAATAAGGGACAAAAAAAGCAATGAGCCCTTAATTGGTGTCGCTGTAAATGTAAAAGGCACCACCAACGGAGCCACAACCGATTTTGATGGTGAGTTTACCCTGCGCACTTCTCAACCCCTGCCATTGGTTTTGCTTGTTAGATATGTTGGCTATGAAAACCAAGAAATAAATGTAGGCAGCAATGCCAAGCCCATTGATATTAAACTGGCAGAAAACACCAAAATTCTAAAGGATGTAGAAATACGCGATACCCGCATTACAGAAAAGCAAAAGCAACAACCCCTATCGGTTGAAACCATGGATGCCATTGCCATTAAAGAAACCCCTGCTGCCAATTTTTATGAAGGACTCTCTCACCTCAAGGGTGTTGACCTTACCAGTGCCAGCATTGGTTTTAAAATCATCAATACCCGCGGATTTAACAGCACATCGCCTGTGCGGTCTCTGCAATTGATAGACGGGGTAGATAACCAGGCTCCGGGATTAAATTTTTCTCTCGGAAATTTTTTGGGAGCAAGCGAGCTCGACCTGCAGCGGGTTGATTTAATTGTAGGAGCCAGCAGTGCTTACTACGGCCCTAATGCATTTAACGGGGTGATAAACATGCAAACCAAAAGCCCATTTTTGTTTCCGGGTTTAAGTGCGCAGGTAAAGGTGGGTGAGAGAAATTTACTTGAAACGAGTGTGCGTTGGGCACAGGCGTTTAAAAATAAAAAGGGCGAAGACAAATTTGCCTATAAGTTTAATGCGTTTATGATGCGTGCCCGCGACTGGGAAGCACGCAATTATGCTCCAACCATTCAATCTCCCACCAACCAAACCAACCCGGGTGGCTATGATGCGGTAAACAGGTATGGAGATGAATATACCGACAGAATATTTTATACGCCTCCCATAAATTTACCAAGCATAGGCAGGGGCTATTATCTCAGAGATGGATATAATGAAGAAGATCTGGTAGATTATAATACCAGAAACCTGCTGCTTTCCGGTGCCCTACATTATAAGTTTTATAAAGACCATGAAATAGTTTACACGTCACACTATGCAACCGGCACCACCATTTATCAGGGAGACAACCGCTTCAGCCTGCGAGATATCAAATTTTATCAGAACAAGCTGGAGGTAAGAAAAGAAGGAAAATATTTTATTAGAGCTTATGCCACGCAGGAAGATGCAGGTAGGAGTTTTGATGCGTATTCAACCGCCATTATACTTCAAAATATTGTGAAATCTAACACTGATTGGGGCAAAAATTATAATGACTATTTGTCGGCAAGACTGTCACCCTTAGTAGCCTCATGGTACTTTGAAAACGTTGGCGGAAAGGGGCTAAAACTGGATGAACGTTTTCCTCCAGGTACTAACGACAGGATAAATTTTATTGAAGAATATTGGCGGCAGAACTTTGCAGATACATTAATTAAAATACATAATGAAGCAAGAGTGCGTGCTAACAATGATCCCACTACTAATAATACAGGCCTCCCTCGTTTTGATCCGAATACAGATAGGTTTGATTCCGCTGTTAACTCTATTACCACCCGAACCAAAAGAGACGGGGGCTCCATGTTCTTCGACCAATCTGCCTTGTATCATGTTGCAGGCGAGTATAAATTCACCATTCCCCACGTGGCCGATTTTACTGCAGGCGGCAATTACAGGCTCTATGCGCCTTATTCTCGAGGGTCTATTTTTCTTGATACTGCGGCCAACCAGCGCATTTATAACCGTGAGTTTGGCTTGTATCTGGGTATAGAAAGGAAAATGCTAAAAGAAAAACTTAAATTAAGTGTAACCAATCGCATTGATAAAAACGAAAATTTTAACTGGTTGTGGTCTCCTGCTGCTACGGGTGTATTTACACACAAAGCGCATGTATTCAGGATTTCATTATCATCTGCCATACGAAATCCTACACTAACCGATCAGT
>JBIIGU010000061.1:0-6044 GCA_044236275.1 Bacteroidia bacterium
GCTGTGCCTTTGGCAATTTTATCTCCGGCTGCAACAACTTGGCCGTTTACTTGCTGCTCCAGCACCACGTTTTGGGCAATATCAGGTTTATATATAAGCTGACCGGTTTTTAAGCCTGCTGCCATCAACATGGCTTGGGCCTGCCTTAAAGAAACGTCAATGAGGTTGGGTATGGCAACTTTGGGTGCAGCATCGCTGTTTATGGTTAAATAAATAATGCGGCCTTCTTTAACTTTGGCTTGCGGTTGCGGATTTTGCTCCAGTATACTCAGTTTGGGCTTATCATCAAAATACAATGAATCAATGACCTCATACCTGAGTTTTTTTTGCTCAAGAATAGTAATGGCATCTTTGATGTGTATACCTTTAATATCAGGTACGGTAAGCGATTCGCCATGACGGGTATAGGAATTAAGCACCAAGGAAATAATGGTGAATACCAAAACAATTACCACTACAATGGCAAAAAGGTTTGCGCCTAAAATTTTAACAAACTTCATTTGGTTCCTTAAACGCCAAATATCTGATTTTAGTTGTAAAGAATAAAATAAAAGAATGCATAATTCATTCGCCTCAACAGGTATAAAAAAAACCACCCTAAGGTGGTTTGGTATCAGTTGAAATATTCTCTCATCCGATCAAAAAAGCTTTTATCGTTTTTGCCGGGTTGCGGTTTAAAATTTTCGGCTTCACGCATCTTTTCCAGCATGGCCTTTTCATCAGGGGTTAACTTTTGCGGTGTCCAAATATTGATGTGCACCAACTGATCGCCCCGGTGGTTGCTATTTAAATCGGGTATGCCTTTGGCCCGCAGGCGCAGAATTTTTCCGGCCTGTGTTCCGGCATCTATTTTAAGCTTCACTTTGCCGTCAACCGTTGGTACTTCTACGTTTGTGCCGAGTGCGGCATCGGCAAAACCAATGTGCAAATCATATACAATATTGCTGCCCTCTCTCTTCAAAACCGGATCTTCTAGCTCTTCAATTACAATAATTAAATCGCCCGGAATGCCTCCTCTTTGCGGAGCGTTTCCTTTACCGCTCATGCTTAATTGCATGCCTTCGGCTACCCCTGCCGGTATGTTTACGCTTATCACCTCTTCACCGGTGGTTACACCCGTTCCCCTGCAAACTCCGCAATTGGCGGTTACGGTTGTGCCCTCACCATTGCAGGTTGGACAAGCTGTGGTAGTGGCCATTTGGCCCAAAAATGTTTGGGTTACCCTTCTCACCTGACCTGCACCATTGCAGGTTCCGCAGGTTTTAACCGATGTTTTATCTTTTGCTCCACTGCCTCCGCAACCAGAGCAACTTACTTGTTTGTTTACCTTTATTTTCTTTTCAACGCCCTGGGCTATTTCTTGCAGGGTTAGCTTTACTTTAATGCGCAGGTTGGTTCCAACATTTTGCCTTCTGCCGCCCCTGCCGCGTCCGCCACCGCCAAAAAAAGATTCAAATGGGCTACCATCTCCAAAGATATCGCCAAACTGGCTAAAAATATCTTCCATATTCATCCCCCCGCCACTGTATCCGCCTCCGCCATAACCCGATGCCTGATGTCCAAAACGATCGTAGTTGGCTTTTTTCTGCTGATCGCTCAGCACTTCATAAGCCTCAGCCGCTTCTTTAAACTTTTCTTCTGCTGCCTTATCTCCGGGGTTTTTATCCGGATGATATTTGATGGCCATCTGGCGATAGGCCTTCTTTATTTCATCGGCCGAGGCACTTCTGCCCACACCCAAAACTTCGTAATAATCTCTTTTTGCCATTGGTTAAATATTACTCCCCTACAATTACTTTTGCAAATCGTATCACCTTATCGCCCAGAAAGTAACCTTTCTCAACTTCATCTACTACTTTATCCTTCATTTCATCGGTTGGTGCCGGTATTTTGGTTATGGCTTCATGGTAATCGCTGTCAAAAGATTTGCCCACACTCTCCATTGCCTTTAGGCCTTTTTGCTGTAAAATATTTTTAAGCTTATTGCTCACCAGATCTACGCCTTCTTTTACGGCTGCAATATCGGTTGCCTGCTGCATGGATTTAAGTGCCCTTTCAAAATCATCAAGCACGGGTAGCAAGGCTACCAATACTTCCTGGTTGGCTGTTTTAAACAGTTCCAAACGCTCAGCCGAAGTTCTGCGCTTATAATTTTCAAACTCGGCATACAGGCGCAGGTATTTATCCTCTACTGCTTTCAACTCAGAGGCCCAATCTTTTGCTGACTCATTTTCATTCATTTCTTTCAGGTCGCCCTCAATTTGTGCCTTTATTTCATCTGCACCCTCAGGTGCTGCCTCTTTCACGGCATCAGTTACTACAGGTTCGGTGTGCTTGTTTTCCTCGTTGTGCTTATTGTTCTGTTCGCTCATATACTATCTATGCTTGCTAAAATTGTGTTGTATGCTGTGCATGTAATCAAATTCATTGCCATGTGTGTTGTCGTGTCAATTTGACACCAGCACCGAATCTACTGCCTGCTCCAGCGCTTTGCCAAACAAATTGCGGGCAATGATTTTGCCATGCTCATTAATTAAAAAAGATGCGGGTATGCGCTCTACCCCAAATGCCTGAACATAAATGCCTTCCCAGCCTTTAAAATCGCAGGCGTGGTAAGGCCAGTGCAAATCATCTTGTTTCATGGCCAACAGGCGGGTATAATCCTGCTCATCCAGGCTAATGTCTGCCACATCAAACCTTTTGCCCCCGGTTTGCTGTTTCATTCGGTATTTTTCATACAACTTAACCAATGCTGGGTGATGCTTGCGACTTGAGGTGTTCCACGATGCCCAGAAATAAATATAAACCAGCCTGCCCTGCAGCTTTGTATTGGTAAGCGTATCGTTGCCCTTGCCTGTAAAGCTAAACGCGGGAGCAGTTTGCTCCTCCTGAGGAAAAGCAAAACCCACAAACAACAGAAACAAAATGCACCAAATACCGTTTTTCACGGGGCAAAAATGCAGTTTTCTGCGGTAAATTGTTTAGTCAATACGGGTAATATCTGCACCAATGGCATTTAATCGCTTATCAATAAACTGATAACCGCGGTCTATCTGCTCTATATTGTTAATGGTAGATGTGCCATTGGCAGCCATTGCTGCTATGAGCATTGATACACCTGCGCGTATATCCGGTGAACTCATGGTAATGCCCCTGAGTTTGGTTTCGCGGTTGGAGCCAATTACTACAGCACGGTGCGGATCGCATAGAATGATTTTGGCACCCATATCTATCAGGTTGTCTACAAAAAACAATCGACTTTCAAACATCCACTGGTGAATGAGCACGCTGCCTTTGGCTTGCGTTGCCGTAACCAACGCTATGGAAATTAAATCGGGGGTAAAGGCCGGCCAAATGCCATCTTTAATGGTTAAAATAGAACCATCAATCAATGATTGTATTTTGTAACTCTCTTGAGAAGGGATAAAAATATCATCTCCCCTAAACTCAAGCTCAATGCCCATGCGCCTAAACACAGAAGGAATGATGCCCAAATCCGGAATGGAGCAATCTTTTATGGTTATTTCTGATTGGGTGGCAGCGGCCAGGCCAATAAAAGAGCCAATTTCTATCATATCCGGCAGCATGCGGTGGGTGCAGCCGCCAAGCGCTTCAACCCCTTCAATGGTAATGAGGTTAGAGCCAATGCCGCTGATTTTGCCACCCATGCGGTTTATCATTTTGCACAATTGCTGCAAATAAGGCTCGCAAGCAGCATTGTATATTTGGGTTTTGCCCGGTGTGAGCGATGCCGCCATCACAATATTGGCTGTGCCCGTTACCGATGCTTCATCCAGCATCATATAAGTGCCTTTTAATGATTTGGCATTGATTTTATAAAAACGTTCTTCGCGCAAATGCTCAAATGTGGCACCCAGGGCTTCAAACCCTCTGAGATGCGTATCAACTGGCCTGCGACCAATTTTATCGCCTCCGGGCTCGGGTATGTAGGCCATGCCAAAACGGGCCAGCAGCGGGCCAATAATCATAATACTGCCACGCAGGGCTGCGCCCTTTTTCTTAAAATCTTCGCTGCGCAGAAATTCAAGGTTTACATGGCTTGCCTCAAAGCTCCATGTATTTTCATTTAGCTGTTGGGTAACCACCCCCATATCGCCAAGCAACTCTATCAACTTCATCACATCGCGTATGGCCGGTATGTTTTCAATAATTACTTTTTCCGGTGTGAGCAATACTGCCGACACGATTTGCAGTGCCTCGTTTTTTGCGCCTTGCGGCACCAACTCGCCTTTTAGCGGCTTGCCGCCTTTTACCTTAAATGAGCTCATGTAAGATGTTTAAATAATGATTATTCGAATTAAGGCCAATATCCCTGTTATCGGATATGGCTAATTCACAATTAATCTATGCAATGTTGTGGATTGTCGAAGATTTGAGAAAAGCGCGTGGTACTTGCATAAAAAAAGAGGCAAGATTACCCATCCTGCCTCTTTGGTAACAAAAAACCATGCATCCGTTTTGTTAGATAACAGGTAATTGGTTTACTTATTTTTTCATTTGCAAACGCTTCCATGTATCGGTTCTGCCAAATGCAGAAATGCCAATAAAGCCGCGTATGCTCATGGTATTGTTATCTTCTAAAGAAATTTTGCATTGGTAGGTGCTGCCACTTTCCGGATCGTAAATGGTGCCGTCTTCCCACAGATTATCGCCTTTAAACTCAAAGCCTGCAAGCATGCGCATGCCCAGCAAGGGGGTGGCACGTTTGGTTTCGTCCGGATTGTTTTTATCTACTTTTGGTTTGCCCTCTTCATTTAATGGCTCTTTAAGCCATACAATGCGTCCGTAAAAAAACTTTCCTGATTTAATAATATTAACCCGCGCTTTGCCGGTGCCTGTTTCCCAAATACCCACAATTTTATCCGATTCGGTAGGCGTTGTTGCAGCAGCAGTGCCCTGCGCACGCATAGTTTCGTTGCCTGCAATGAGCATTAAGGCAAGCACAAGTGTTTTTATTTTCATAAGGTTAAGCATATTTATTGTTGGCAAGTATATTTAATATTAACCTATTCATCAAACAAGGTTTGGAGTTATTGTAAAAAACAATACGTGGGCTGCTTGCGCCAACCCACGTATGCATTTTAAAAATGTATATATAAATTAATGTGTTTCGCCTTCAGCGTGCTCATGCCCGTGCTCATGGCCTTCTTCTTCTGCTGCAGGTGCTGCTTGTGCAGCACTGTCGGTGGCAGCAGCTGCTGCTTCGGCCTGCTCCATTGCTTGTCTTGTTGCTTCCGATGCATGATCTTTCGGTTCAAAACCCAATGCGTTTGAAAACGGATTTTTAGGAATAATGAACAGGAAGAAGGTAAAGAATATGGCAAACATGATGAAATAACCGGAAGGAATATGGAAACTTCCTTTTTGAAACATCAGCACCGGAGGAATAATAACGGCAAGCACGTAGGCTGTCAATTGGAGCATGTCGCCACCGGGCCAGTGCATAACCTTAAACAATCCGGCTGATACAAATACGAGTAGAGCAATGGACATGAGGTAGTGAACCATGCTGCTCATGCCGCTGTCTTTAGCACCTGCCAGGGTGTATCGCACGGCTGAAACGATGAGAATTACAAAGGCTGCAATCAGCATCATATTGGCACCGGGCCAATGCGAAAATTTGAAAACGAGACCGATAATCATCACCAAGTAGGTGATTACATTGAGGGTGTTTTGATTTTTCATAGTATTTGTTTTTAAAATTCAATACCAATATAGTTATTCAATCTTGTGAATACATCTTCACTAGGCTGCAACTTCCCACCATTTTATCAACATGTTACCCTCAAAAGGTTTAAAAATACTGCCAATTCCTTCGATTTTCCTGCATCTTACCCATGTATTCCATAGGCATCAGTTATTCATTTTATCCTATTTTTTTAATTGAATAAAACTTTAATTTCGCCTCGCTTTTTATACTTATTAAAACATCTTACTTCAACCTTATGAGTACTATTCCTGCAAATCATTCCGACCGTTTTATTAACCGCCACATTTCGCCCTTGGCCAATGATACTGCCTCA
>JBIIGU010000062.1:0-6015 GCA_044236275.1 Bacteroidia bacterium
CGCATAATTAATTTTTATTCCTTTATTCAATCCGGTTATAGGCTCTGCCATAATATCCATTCTTACAGGAATCCGAGTTTTAAGGGTGTGCGAAATAAGTCCACCAATTAACTTCTTGTCTCCTGCCGGCACACTGTACCTACCATTAATTACCAGCATGGGGGTAAATAAGGCCGGCTGCCTTGTTTTTTCCATGTATGTGCGCTGCCTTTTGGTCCAGATTGAATCAGAAAAACGATCCTTCCATCCGCTATGGTCCCATATATCCACATGATAATCTAAAACAAAAACAGGTTGTTCTGCAGAATCAGCCAGATGAATGATCTGCTGCATAAACTTATCGCCAAGCGGGCAACTTGAGCAACCTTCAGAGGAAAACATCTCCAGTAACACTGTTGGCGCATGAATGGAATCATTAAGCACTTGCGCTTTCACCGTAAAAGCATAAATCAAGAACAGAAAAATGTAGATCAGTCTCTTCATTTCATTTCAATTATTTCGTGGTTAGCAATCGCAAAAATGCGGTTATTTTTTGTTTTATCTACCAAATCTAATCCGGTAAACCTACCAAATGCAGGGAGTATGGCAAATTTATGGGCAAAGTAGAAACAAGGCAACCGCAGTGATTGCCGAGCTTTACTTTTTATACATATACCCGGATGCATATGACCACTGATTAGATAGTGAGCAGCATGTTCATGCGGATGATGAGAAAATACAAATGGTTGCAAAAAATAGGTACTACTGGTTTTTAATCCTGCATCCTTAGTCATAAAACCAGGAATAATATCGTGGTTTCCTCTAACCAATATGGTTTCTAGACCCGGGTATTGCTGCAACATACCTGCAAATAATTCCCACTCATGATTGTGGCTGCTATGAAATAAATCGCCTACTATCATCCACTTTTTAGGAGCCTCCTTTTGTAATATTGATTGCATGCGGTTTAACTCCTCCTGAATCAAAGCCGTTGGAGCTGCTATGCCATGTTTTCTAAAATGACTGACTTTACCCAAATGCAAATCACTCATCACCAACATTGATTTCCTGCTCCACAGCAGGTATTTATCAGGAGAGAGTTTCATTACCTCTTCATTGAGCAGCATTTCCATTTATACCGTAAAAGATATTAAATTGAGGGGTAGGAGAGCTTTTAATAGGTGAATATTATTGACCCAGTTCTTGCAATGCGAGCCATGCCATTAAACCCATGCCATGTTCCAAAGCAGTTTCATCAATATCAAAAGTTGGGGTATGCACAGATGAGGTAATACCTTTTGCTTCATTGCGGGTACCCAACCTGTAAAATGTGGCTGGCATTTCCTGAGAGTAATAAGAAAAATCTTCTGCAGCCATCCAAATATCTAAATCCACCACATTTTCGGCACCCATATATTGCACAGCCGCTTTTTTGGCTCTGTTGGTTAATGCCTCATCATTCTTTAAAAACGGATACCCTTTTCTTATTTCAAACTCGCAGCTTCCACCCATACTTTCGGCAATGCCTTCTGCCATCTTCTTCATTTTGGCATGTGCCTCGGAACGCCATGTTTCATCCAATGTGCGGAAAGTGCCTTCCATGTAAACCTCATTTGGAATAATATTGGTAGCACCATTGGCTATTACTTTACCAAAAGACAGTACCGAAGGTACAATTGGCTGAGCATTTCTACTCACAATTTGCTGCAGTGAGGTGATGATATTTGCAGAGATTAAAACCGGGTCAATGTTTAAATGAGGCATGGCACCGTGCCCGCCCTTACCTTTTACGGTTACATATAACTCATCTGTAGATGCCATGTATAAACCGGACCTGAAACCAACCTTGCCTACAGGCAATAAAGGCATAACATGCTGTCCAAAAATTCCGGATGGATTTGGGTTTTGCAACGCACCTTCCTTAATCATAAGTGATGCGCCACCAGGTAATTTTTCTTCACCGGGCTGAAATAATAATTTAATGGTGCCATTAAATTCTTCTTTTAAATGAAAAAGTATGTTGGCGGCACCCACCAAACAACTCGTGTGCACATCATGACCACAGGCATGCATCACTCCATGGTTGCGCGATTTATACGTTACTTTATTTTGCTCTTCAATAGGCAGTGCATCCATATCGGCACGCAAGGCAATTGTTTTGGTTGATGGATTTTTTCCTTCAATAATGGCAACCAAACCCGTTGTAGCTTTGGTTTCAATCTTGGTTATACCTATTTGCTCAAGCTTTTCACGTACAAATTTTTGAGTTTCGTATTCGGCAAAAGAAAGCTCCGGGTTTGCATGCAGGTGCCTCCTAATAGTTGTAACCTCTGAAACAAATGCAGCGGCCAGCTTTTTTATCTCTTGGATGTGTTCCATAAAAAATCAAAAGTAATTAAAAAAAATAAGCGACCCGAAAGTCGCTTAAATTCCTGTGCTAATTGTGCACCTCATGCTGTTTTTGCGAATGCTCCATGATGATGCTTACAGAAGTAGGGCTGGGATTAAACTCAGCTTCAGTTAAGGCCAAGACAGCAGACACCTGGTTTTCAAACTCCTCTTTAAAAACTGAATCAACTTGCAATTGATGCATAATACCGGAATTCTCAGCCGGGGTGGTTTCTCTGTAAATGTAGCGGATTAAATCGGTTGCAGTGTAGATTTTTGACATAGGCGCTATGGCTAATTTTTAAGTAATTATTAACCAAACGTGCTGTGACGGTTATCTATTATAAACAGCTAAAATATTTTAGCTGTAAAAACATGAGTCTTTAATAATCAAGCTCTTAAAAATGAGCTTGCTGCTTTTCCATCATTTTTCTAAGGTTATTTAAAGCATAACGCATTCGCCCTAGAGCTGTATTGATACTTACCCCTGTGGCATCAGCAATTTCCTTAAAACTCATGTTTCCCCAGTGGCGCATAATCAACACCTCACGCTGCTCTTCGGGCAGGCGCTTAACCAATTCTTTCACATTGCGTTCGGTTTGTGTTTTTATGATTAAATCCTCTTTAGACTCATCGGCAATTCTTAAATAAGTAAAAATATCATTGCCTTCGCTATCGGTAATGGTGACATCTCGTTTCATCTTACGTATGTAATCAATGGCTAGGTTTCGACCAATACGGGCTGCCCACGGACCAAATTTACCCTCTTCATTGTAATTGCCGTTGCGCAGGGTATTGATGATTTTAATAAAGGTTTCCTGAAAAATGTCCTCGGCAAGACTGCGATCTCTTACAAGCATATAAATAGAGGTAAAAACCGAACGCTGGTGCCTTTTTATAAGGACTTCTAGGCAAGCTTCATTGCCTTTCAGATAAAGGTGAATCAACTCTTGATCACTAACTTTCTGTACATTCATGGCCAAAATAATTAAATGGTTGGTACTGGAAATAAATTAGTGTAGAGTTGTTTCTATATGCTTTGTTCGTTAGGGTTGATTATCTGAATTGATATTCAAATATAGCATAAAATAATTAGGCAAAACAAATATTTAGCAATTAAAGAACTTTTTAAGAATAAAGCGGATTAGAGCGTAAAACTTAGTCCTAGTTGGTTAAATCTAATTTTAGTTTCACCCCATTCTATACCTTGTAATAATTGAAAACTGGTGCCTATTGATGCTGTACAATATGAATTCAATCGTACTTTGGCGCCTAAGCCATACAAGAAAAATCTAATTATTTGATGCTGTGACTCCTGCCTGATGGTTGAAAGGGTTTGTCTATTCCTGATTATAAAAGAAGCACTTTCATAGAAAGCCAATCCAAAAGCTAGTTGTCCATAAACCTGCAATCGTTTGGGATTTGTTTGCAACTGAATTCCAAGACTATAGTTTTGTTGATAATAATTGTTAGTTGCTACAACTTCAAAACCGGTTGGATAATATTTTGTAATAGCATCTGCATTGATTGGGTTGGTATTAAAGCCCGCTTGAATAAAAAAGGAAATATTAACCGAATCATTATATATCAACTGTAAGTTCGTGGCATAACCTGATTGAGCAAATCCGCCTTGACCTAACGTACTATCTGTTTTAGCGTAATTTGAAAGCGGGGTACTTGTTGCAAAATCAATGCGTAACGTTTGAGCTTTTAATGCAAACGAAAGTAAAAAAGTAAGAATAAGCAGTAAGCTGTTTAGATTCATAATTCCAAATATACCCAATTTAAAAAAACATTTTCCCTTCAACCAAGATTAACTTAGTATTGCCCTTAGAATGGCAGAAAAATGAAATTTAAGTCAGAGCAAAAAACAAAAGATATCGTTATAAAAGGTGCGAGGGTTCATAACCTAAAAAATATAGATGTTACCATTCCGCGCAATCAGCTCACGGTTGTTACGGGTGTTTCAGGTTCAGGCAAATCATCTCTGGTATTTGATACCCTTTATGCCGAAGGGCAGCGCAGATATGTAGAAAGCCTATCTGCCTATGCCAGGCAGTTTTTGGGCAAAATGAATAAACCGGAGGTAGATTATATACACGGCATCTCACCTGCCATTGCCATTGAGCAAAAGGTAAATACACGTAACCCCCGATCTACCGTGGCAACCACCACTGAAATCTATGACTATTTGAAATTGCTTTTTGCACGAGCCGGCACCACCTTTTCACCAAAATCAGGCAAGCCTGTTAAACGTGATACGGTTGAAAGCATGGTGGATGAGTTACTTGCCTTGCCGGAGGATACAAGAGTTTTACTTCTGACCGAGATTAAATCAACCGAAAAGGAACTTAGAAAGAAACTAGAAATTTTTCTGCAAAACGGATTCTCCAGATTACTGGTTAATGAAACAGCCATTAATATAGAAGATTATCTAAGCACAAAAGAAAAGAGCACAAAAAATATTTATCTCCTCGTTGATAGGTTTGCCATTCAAAAGCAGGACGAAGACAGCCGCAACCGCATGGCAGATTCTATCCAAACTGCGTTTTATGAAGGGCATGGCGAATGTTTGGTGCAAATTATACATGAAGCAGGTGGTTTTGAATCTCGTAATTTTAATAATCGCTTTGAATTGGATGGTATAACATTTGAAGAACCATCGGTTAATTTCTTTAGTTTTAATAATCCGTATGGTGCATGCAAGACCTGTGAAGGCTTTGGAAGTGTAATAGGTATTGATGAAGACCTTGTGGTTCCTGATAAAAGCCTCTCTATTTTTGCAGACGCTATAGTTCCATGGAAAGGTGAAAAAATGAGCGAGTGGAAAGGCTATTTTATTAAAGCTGCCTCAAAGGAGAAATTTCCCATACATAAACCTTACTGCGATTTAACAATTGAACAAAAGACCTATTTATGGCAAGGCAACAATGGCTGGGAAGGAATAGATGGCTTTTTTAAAGAACTTGAACGGCAAACCTATAAAATACAATACCGTGTAATGCTTGCGCGATATAGAGGTAAAACAGCCTGCCCCGATTGCAAAGGAACACGACTAAGAAAAGATGCAAATTATGTAAGGTTGGTAGATGCAGGTAAAAAAGTAAAAGAATATTTGCAATACCCTTCGCTTAGCGAAATTGTGCTAATGAGTATTGATGAAGCAGCAAGCTATTTTACAAATCTGCAATTACAGCCTCATCAGCAAAAAATTGCAGATCGTATAATCAAGGAAATAAAAAGCAGGCTTTTATTTTTACAAAATGTCGGGCTTGGTTATTTATCCTTAAACCGGCTTTCCAATTCACTGTCAGGTGGAGAATCGCAACGCATTAACCTGGCCACCTCACTTGGCAGCAGCTTGGTGGGGTCATTATATATTTTAGATGAACCAAGCATTGGGCTTCATTCAAGAGATACTGAAAAACTCATTCAGGTCTTACATTCACTCCGCAATCTTGGCAATACGGTAGTGGTTGTTGAGCATGACGAGGATATGATGAATACCGCAGACCATATTATTGATATCGGACCAATGGCCGGTATACATGGCGGACAACTGGTAGCAGAAGGCAATATGGCATCATTAACGAAAAATAAAGATAGCCTAACCGGCAAATACCTTGCTGAAAAAGAAAGTATTGCCAT
>JBIIGU010000100.1:0-5039 GCA_044236275.1 Bacteroidia bacterium
ATGGAACTCCACGAACGGAATTAATGGCCGATACAGTACAGCCCGCTTTTTGGGAAATAAAAATCTTGAAATTGGAGGAGCCTTCATCAAAACATTTGATAACGACTCCGGCTATCAACCGGATGCCTACGCATATAGGGCTTTTATAAGCTATCCAAATGACAGGATTAGCTTATTTGCAAGCACTCAGCAGAGCCCTGCAGGATTTAATCCGGCAAGCGGCTTACAACTCAGAACAAACTTCAGAGAACATTTTGCTATACTAACTCTAAAGCCAAGGCCTAAGAAATTTTTAAAGTGGATTAGGCAATTTGAATTTTCGCCTGGAATGCTCACATGGACCGAGTACAACGATACCAAAAAAATGCAGTCGTTTGAATATGTGATTCAATTTGCAGGTTTTGAAACCAGAAGTGGAGAAAGGCTTACACTGAATTATCAATTTATTGGCGAAGGATTGATCAAAGATTTCAATCTGCGCAGTGGTATTGTAATTCCGATGGGCGAATATTGGTGGCGCCAATGGGGCGCAAATGCAACTACTTTCAGAGGCAGAACACTTTCAGTAAATTCAAGTCTTACCTATGGCAATTTCTATAAAGGCACTGCATTGCGATCAGTTTCTGATTTACTTTGGAGAACCAGTAAATATTTAAATATCAGCCTGCGGTATGAGTTGAACGATATTAAATTGCCTGAAGGAAATTTTAAAACAGACTTAATTGGTTCACGCATGGAATATGCCATTAACCCCAATGTTTTCGGATCACTTCTTACACAATGGAATTCTGCTCAGGATGAACTTAATTTTAATTTTAGGCTGCAGGTAATACCCAAACTGGGAGCAGATTTCTTTTTTATCTTTAATCAGATATACGATACCCGAACAGGTTCATTTGATCCAAAGCGCGGTGCCATTTTGGGCAAACTCATTTGGAGGTTTACAATTTAGTTTTATGTGCTCCTGCCAGATCTTGAATGAATGCGGTTACCAATAATGAAATTAGAGTAATAAGTCGTCTAAAGCATTAACACATTATCTCATTATCTAATCATCTCCGCTTCATCACCCGCTCTGCGGCAGCAACAATATGAGGAGCATCTAAACCATATTTTTTCATCAATTCATCAGGTGTACCGCTTTCACCAAAACTATCATTTACAGCAACCATTTCTATTGGCGTTGGATAATTCCTAGCTAAAAGTTGTGCAATGCTATCTCCCAAACCACCGTTCATCTGATGTTCTTCGGCAGTTACCACACAACGTGTTTTTTTAACCGATGCAAGCACTGCTGCTTCATCCAATGGTTTAATGGTATGTATATTGATAACCTCTGCACTTATTCCATTTTCAGCTAGCAAATGTCCGGCCTCTATCGCTTTCCATACCAAATGCCCTGTTGCAAAAATACTAACATCACTACCCTCACTTAACAAAAGAGCTTTGCCTATTTCAAACACCTGATTTTCGGGTGTAAAATTAGGAACAGCTGGTCGGCCAAAACGCAAATAAACGGGCCCAAAATGCTTGGCAATAGCAATGGTTGCTGCCTTGGTTTGATTATAATCGCAGGGATTAATAACAGTCATGCCCGGCAGCATTTTCATTAAGCCTATATCTTCCAATATCTGATGCGTGGCGCCATCTTCTCCCAGCGTTAAACCTGCATGCGATGCACATATTTTTACATTTTTTTCTGAATAAGCAACAGATTGGCGAATCTGATCATACACACGGCCTGTGCTAAAATTAGCAAATGTGCCTGTGTAGGGAATTTTGCCCCCAATTGTTAAACCTGCTGCTAAACCTATCATATTGGCTTCTGCAATTCCTACTTGAATAAAACGCTCTGGAAAATCCTTCTGAAAAGCATCCATTTTAAGTGAGCCTGTTAAGTCGGCACACAAAGCCACTACGTTTGGATTTGTTTTACCTAACTCATGTAGGCCGGCACCAAAACCGGAACGAGTATCTTTTGTATTCAGTATTTCAAACTGTTTCATGAAACTATTATTAATTCAAATTAAAATTTGTTGTGGCACCTGATTTTATTTCAAACTCCCGCTCAAAAGTTTGGCTTGAACGATAAGCATTTTTTGCACGGTAAATAATTTTGTATTTACCCGGCTGCATCAAAATATTTTGCATTCGCATCTCTGTTGGAATTTTATATACCCATACCAGTTCATTCCTATTCATTTGATAAATATCGGCATAATAATTTTGGGTCACTGCCATAACGGTTAGCCTTCCCGGTTGGGGTATTTCAATGGTGGTGGCATAACTTTGTTTTATTTCAACCCCCTTTTGATGAATGCGTGGCAGCGATAAAATTTCTATATCATATTTACCTACCAGATATTTTTCTGTGGTATTAGCATCCTGAACGTGCAAGGTTTTTGGATCATTCTGTTTACGAACAATAAAATGTAACCTATCATAATTGGTTAACCCCTGTGTTTTTAGAATGAGTGAACCCTGCGGAGCATCCACCCCAATGATGGTATGTTTTCCGGGAGTTATCTCAATATTACTCTTCTCTACTTGTGGCAGCGTATTTACAACCATCTTGTATTTATAAATAGGATCGAGTAATAATGTATCAGGCACACCTTTTTCGTTCATAGTATGAATAAAATTATACATCATTTGCCCTGAGTGCATATCATAAAATGTCATATTAACATTGGATTCAGTTGGCTTGCTGTATACATCCAATAGGTTTACCTGAACTGTGGTATTATTCATGGCCTGACTGATAACCACATTCAATACCAAGTCAAAATCAGCTTCGGTAGCTGCATTATAATACCTGCCTACGCATTCAAATGCCTTTCTGAAATCATCATTACCTCCCAAGCCAATAATAAAAGGACGCAAGATTACACCACTGCTTTGCAATGCTTCTGATACTGCACAAGGATCTCCCTGACACTCTTCAATGCCATCAGTAATTAATACCACTACATTTCTAACTCCAGGCTCTTTGGGGAAATCACCGGCAGATTGCTGCAAGGAGTAAGCAATTAGTGTGGTACCCTTCGGATTAATTCCGTTAACTTTTTCTTTAATGGCTTTGTGGTTATTGGGTTTAAAAGGCACCTCGAGCCGGGTATCTTTACAATCGCGTTTTGCAGGCGGACTGGTATGGCCATACACGCGTAAGGCAACCTCAACCCCTTTTGCATTTTGCAGGCTATCCATCAACTTATTCAAAATCCTTCGAGCTACCGTTATCCTATTGTCTTTATCCATTACCGCATACATACTACCTGATGCATCAAACAAAAAGAGAATGCGGGTTTTAACTTTATCCTGCGCCTGCACACTCTTTGTGCTGCCCAAAACAAGCATCAACATCACAAATAAGAATAAACGATATGTGTAAGAAAATTTCAAGATTAATAATCGCCAAGGGTTTGCGGCAACTGAGCCAATGCTTTCTCTAACTCCGCATCATTAGGGGCTACACCGTGCCACTTATGCGATCCCATCATAAAATCTATAGGAAAACCCATTTCGGTAGACATGAGAATAAATATTGGTTTTCCTTTACCGGTTAGCGACTTAGCATTGTTCATGGTATCTAGTATCTCCTGCATACTATGGCCATTCATTTTTAAGATTTCCCAACCAAATGCACGCACCTTGGCTTCAATATCTGCAGCGCCAATACCTGCTACCTCAGCTGTTGAGCCATCAATTTGCTGGCCGTTGCTGTCAATGGTTACAATCAAGTTATCTACCTTATGATGTGCTGCAAACATCAAAGCTTCCCAACATTGCCCCTCTTGTATTTCACCATCTCCCATTAACGCATAAACCAATTTGTTATCTTGATTTAATTTTTTTGCGAGCGCTGCACCCACAGCAACAGATAAACCTTGTCCAAGCGATCCGGTTGCAATACGTATACCCGGAAGATGCTCATGCGTTGCGGGATGCCCTTGTAAGCGCGAGTTAAGTCGCCTGAAAGTTTTAAGCTCTTCCACAGGAAAATAGCCTACCCTTGCAAGGGTACTGTAATAAACGGGTGAGATATGTCCATTTGATAAAAAAAACAAATCCTCTCCTTTAGCATCCATGCGAAACGCAGGATTATGATCCATCACATCAAAAAACATAGCGGTAAAAAAATCGGCACAGCCCAATGAACCTCCGGGATGACCGGATTTGCAACCATGAACCATTCGTAAAATATCTCTGCGTATTTGCGCTGAAACCTGATTGAGTTGATTGATATCAGACATACTGAAAATGTATTTTATAAGATAAAGAAAGCCCAAATCTAAAAAATGACACAAATTTTTAAGACTTTTGTTACCCACATTTTTAGGATAACTCCCTAACAACATGCACAAAACCATTGAAATTAGCCTGCTACCCGAGCAATGTGCCACTCCTGAGCTTATACAATTGTATACTGCCAGGCAGCTGGGCATACCTGATTTAGCCGGTATTCATATCCTCAAAAAATCGCTTGATGCAAGGCGTAAACCCATACGCTACAACATTCAGCTAGAGATTTATGTTAATGAAAAACCACCCGAGGAATCGTTTCATTTTAATTTTATAGATGTACGTAAAGCGAAGCATGCAGTAATCATTGGCGCAGGTCCGGCCGGGTTATTTGCAGCATTGAAACTCATTGAAAAAGGCATTAAACCAATCGTTTTTGAAAGAGGTAAGGATGTTAGAGAAAGACGCAGGGATCTTGCACTTATTACCCGTCATAACATTGTTAATCCTGAATCTAACTATTGTTTTGGCGAAGGAGGTGCCGGCACATACAGTGACGGTAAATTATATACCCGCTCAACCAAACGTGGAGATGTGAACCGCATACTCAAGCTACTGGTGGCTCATGGCGCAGAAGCACATATTTTGTACGAAGCGCATCCGCATATTGGCACCAATAAGCTTCCAGGTATTATCACACGAATTCGTGAAACCATCTTAACCTGCGGTGGGGAGATCCATTTTAATAGCAAGCTCACTGACATTTTATTAAATGGAAATGAGATTGCAGGAGTAAC
>JBIIGU010000063.1:0-5958 GCA_044236275.1 Bacteroidia bacterium
TAATGGCTGATTCATCACTTATCATCGGTTGCTTCATTTTTCTATGATTTTTTAGGGTAATGAAATTCAAGGAAATAATCACCGCTAGCATCATTGCAAATTGCAGAATCATTTTTCCACTATAATAAATAGGCTCCGGCACTTGTGTGCTCAGTTTATGCATAATCTTACCAAATAGAAACGGAGAGGCTTCAGCTCTCTTCATTCCGTTCAGGCTTTGCAAAGCTTTATCACTATTTTGGTTTGAATAATGTTTCATGGTTTATAGCGTTAGAAGAAAAGTCCTTAAAGAACTTGCGCCCCCTGTAAAATTATCTTTGTAATATACAGATAATGAATGTCTTAAATTTTCATTGGCTCTGAATAAAAGTGATTCAACCGCTGCCGTTGTGGTTTGCATTACCTCTGCTATTTCAGCGTAGCTAAGTCCTTCCAGCTTATTCAACGTAAAGGCTGCTTGCTGTTTTTGCGGCAGTTGTTTAATAGCAGCAAATAACACTTTTGCGTGCTCTTTATTCTCAAGCAGTACACCGGGATGATCAAAATGTGGCTGATCTATTTGCAAGTCTTGTTCTGCACCCCAGATTGATTTTATGAATGCGAAACGTTTGGATGCTTTTTTCTTTTTTTGAATGTCGAGACACTTGTTCACTGCAATTCGGTAGAGCCATGTTTGCAGGCTTGATAAGCCTTTGAAGCTTGAAGCCGATCTGAACACCTCAATAAATACTTCCTGTGTGGCATCCTCGGCTTCGTCTGTTTGTTGCAGCATACCCAGGCAGGTATTATATATTTTGTCAGAAAAGGTGCTGTAAAGTTCCCTAAACGCTTGCTCTTCTCCGGCAACAATCTGCTCAATCAGTTCTTTTTCATTCATGTTAGGTAAAGCAATATGGGGCTAAGATTCAAGAAAAGCAATGCCAGTTTAAACCGTATGAACTATTACGCTGTATAGGCAATATTCTGTTCAAGAAGGAAATAGCAAAACATATTATTTTAAATAATAAAAAAGCGGTATCACCTGCTTAGGTTAACCGCTTTTGTTATGTATCGATGGGTATTGGTTAGTCGTTTAAAAATAAGCCATCTTCCTGCAATTCTTCTTTCTCTTTTCGTCTTTCTTCCGCTTTTTTCTTCATCTCCTTTTTACGTTCCTGTTTGTAAGCAGCATACTTTTTCTTTTGGTCATCGGTTAATAAAGCATTAATACTGGCATCTGTACTTTTCAGGATGTTTTTCATGGCTGCCTTTCTGGATTCAGGTGTATGATCCGTATTTTTTCTTTCCTTATGAAGTTGTTCTTGTTGCTCTTTCAGGAGGTATTTTATTTTTTCTTTCTGATTTTCTTGTACACCTATCTTTTCACAGAATTCGATAAACTTTTGCTCTCTCATTTCTTGTTTCTGTGCTCCTTTTTCGCCTTTGGCCTTTTGGCCCATTGCTGTGGTGGTAATGATTAAAGCCAGCATTGCGGCTATGCATTTCATGGTTTTCATCGGTTTTAATAATTTAACGTTGTTATGATGTTTATATGCATTAATGGTTTAATTACATTTCATTTTATTTTACAAATATACCCGTCTGCGCCAATAGGGATGCGTTTTTCGTGATGCATGAATGTTCTTGGTCGGTTTTATTGCAGGCTTTGATTCATGCTATTGTTAGGAGACTTTTCGCCAAACAACTTTTCTGCATTACATTTGTTTACTTTTTTATGAGTAAAAACGGGAAAATACTGGTGGCCATGAGTGGCGGTTTGGATAGCACAGTAACAGCAGTGATGCTTGCTGAGCAGGGCTATGAAGTAGTAGGCATTACGATGAAAACGTGGGATTACAGTTCATCCGGTGGCAGTAAGAAGGAAACAGGCTGCTGCAGCCTCGACTCTATAAACGATGCACGCTCTATTGCAGTTAAGCATGGTATACATCACATGATATTGGATATAAGGGACGAGTTTGGTGATTTTGTAATTGATAATTTTGTAGATGAATACCTTGCCGGTCGCACACCCAATCCTTGTGTGTTGTGCAATACGCATATTAAATGGGAAGCACTGCTTAAGAGGGCAAACCAGCTTGATTGTGAGTTTATAGCTACCGGACACTATGCCCAGGTGCGCGAAGAAAATAACAGATATGTTGTATCTAAAGGGCTTGACGATAATAAAGATCAGTCTTACGTTTTGTGGGGTTTAACCCAGGCCAGTTTGGCTAAAACACGCTTTCCGCTTGGGAAATTCAGGAAAACGGAAATAAGGCAAATGGCATTGGATATGGGGTACGAAGAGTTGGCCAAAAAAAGTGAAAGTTATGAGATTTGTTTTGTCCCTGATAACGATTATCGTGGTTTTTTAAAAAGAAGGGTTTCTGGATTAGAGCAAAGGGTTGATGGCGGTGATTTTGTTACCACAGATGGTAAAGTATTGGGTAAGCACAGAGGCTACCCGTTTTATACGGTGGGTCAAAGAAAAGGGTTAGAGATTGCTTTAGGCGAGCCAATGTATGTGGTAGAAATAGATCCTGAGCACAATAAGGTTGTGCTCGGAAGAGAAGAAGAACTGCAGCGAAAAGGCATGTGGGTGCAAGGTTTGAATATGGGTAAGTATGCTTCATTAGCTAAACCAATGGAGGTTGTTGCTAAAATCAGATATAAAGATGCAGGGCAGATGGCAACCATAAAGCAGCATGGAAATCGCATGGAAGCTATTTTTAATAACTCAGTAAAGGCAATTGCCCCCGGCCAGTCTGCTGTATTCTATGAAGGAAATGATGTAGTGGCAGGTGGCTGGATTCAATCAGCTTTCGATATTGTTACAGCATAAAACAATTCATCTCTTATATTTGCGTTACCTCTTCAAAAGGTTTTTTAATGAAATATTTTAGCCTGTACCTTTTGGTTGTTTCGTCATTGTTCCTATCCTGCGAAGATGGAAATACAGATGAGCAACAAATTGATTTGGGAAATAATTACCAGCCATTGCAGGTAGGTGCAGAATGGCTTTATAAGGTAGACTCCTTTGCTTATGATGATAATACCGGCTCTACCAATATTGATACGTTTAAGTATTGGTATAAAGAAGTTATTGCTCAAAAACTAAGTACCAATGAAGCTGAAACAGAACAAGCCTTTTTAATAAACCGTTTTTTCAGGTATTCAGATTCTGCTGAATGGAATCAGGCTAACAGCTGGCGGATTTTACAAAGCAATGCGCGTGTAGAAAAAATTGAAGAAAATATTTCATTCATTAAATTGTTGTTTCCCCTAACCTCCGGCAAACAATGGAATGGCAATATGGCCAATAGTCGTAACCGGGAAAACTATTCAGTAATTTGGTTGGATGCACCATACGCATCTTATGAGCAAACCTGCAAGGTTGAGCAGTTTAAAGAGAAGAACCTGGTAGAAGAAATAACGCGCGAGGAAGTTTTTGCCCGCAAAGTAGGTTTGGTATATAAAGTGTCAGACTCTCTTAATACGCAGGTTAAAGGTACCCGTGGATACCGACTTCGCTTTACCCTTCAAACATTTAAGCCCTGATGCGTTTTCTAGTATTACTATTTATTGCGATTTCTTCTGTAGCGCTATTTTCACAAACTCCTGCCCCAAATGAACGGTATGCCTACTGGATTACGTTTAAGGATAAAGACAGCAGTTTACATATGCTGCATAAACCTCAGCTTTTTTTGGGGGATCGTGCATTAAGCAGGAGAAATAAATACGATATAGCCATAGACGTAACTGACCTACCTATTGACCTCCATCACAGAAAATATTTTTTAGATAGAGGTTATGCTATTTACAGCATGAGCAGATGGCTTAATGCCATTACCATTTTATCAAAGTTTAAAACTTTGCATGATTCTATTGTCAAATTACCATTTATAAAGGAGTGCATTTATTTAGGTAAAATCAATGAAGCCTCTATTTTCAGAAAAGAGCAGGACATAAAGGATTTACTCAGCAATTTGGAGATGAGAACGGAAAGTCTGCGTAAAAAAAGTATCGATACTTCATACTACGGTAAAGCTTACTTGCAAAATGAGATCCTAAATATATCACCTCTTCATCAATTGGGTTTTAAAGGTAAAGGCATTCATATAGCCGTAATAGATGCCGGTTTTAAAAACGTACCTGCAGTTCCGTTTTTTCGCCATATTATGGATAGCGGACAACTCTTGGGTAGCTATGATTTTGTAGACAAACAATATAATGTATTTGATGATGATGATCATGGCGGTGCTGTTTTTTCATGCATGGCTGCACAAAAACCTTATGAGTATGTTGGTATTTCGCCTCTTGCTTCTTATTGGTTGCTTCGTAGCGAAAATGCATCAACTGAGCAGCTGCTGGAGGAGGCTCTATGGACAGAGGCTGCAGAGTTTGCCGATAGTGCGGGAGTAGATGTGATTAACTCATCCTTGGGCTATTATGCTTTTGATGAAAAGCAGATGAATCATAAATCAAAACAACTGGATGGCAAGAGTACCATTATTAGCAGGGCTGCTTCTGTTGCTTCTAGTAAGGGTATTCTCATTATAAACAGTGCCGGTAATGAAGGTGATACCAAATGGAAACAAATTGCTTTCCCTGCTGATGCTAGCGGAGTACTAACCGTTGGTTCAGTTGATAGAAATAAAAATCATTCTTCGTTTAGCTCTATCGGTCCGAGTGCCGATAATAGAATAAAACCTGATGTAGTGGCAATGGGGCAGGAGGCTTATCTGGTTTCTTCAAGTGGTAATTTATATCAAGGAAATGGAACCTCTTATGCCAGTCCAATGGTTGCCGCAGGTGCAGCTTGTTTATTGCAGGCAAGCAATGAATCAAATCCGGCATTAATTATATCTGCCATTCGTTTATCTGCTCATCAATATTTTCGCCCAGATAAATTTTTGGGTTACGGCATTCCTGACTTTTTTCTTGCATACCGCATGCTTTTGGCTCAACAAATAAAAGCAGATGACTGCATAGACATGCGTTGGTTGGATGATAAGGAATTACATGTAACGGTTTACACTGCTCAGCCGCAAAAAATTACCATTGTATTTTATGATGAGTTTGGCAACCAGGTAATGACGCTAAACGAGAAAATTAAACAAACCGGAATTAGCCGCTTTTTTTTAAAGAAGGCAAAGCAACTACCAAAGGGAGTTTATGAGGCAAGGGTTAATTTAATGAATGGAAGCCACAGGTTAAGGATTAGCAAAACTTTCTAAATTACTTATGAAACTCCGCTAAAGGATTGTCATACATATCGCTCTGATCCTCGTTGGTATTATCCAAACATTTAAAATCTTTTTCTATTAGCAAATAAAGCTTTTCACCGCCAGGTAGTGTTAGGTTGTTTTCATAACCTACACGCTCTGTTTGTACCCAATTTGTTGCATCAAGCTCCGGCATCAACATTAAAACCGTTTGATTGGATATGATTGCACTCAGTTCATTTGCCGTAGAATCTTTTTTTACTGCGTAACTTAATTTGCCGTTTGGAAGCAAGGTATGTTCTTCAATATATCCGTCTTTAGCAAATTGATCTACCTCTGATTTGGTAAGGCGTATACGTATGCTGTTTCCTTTTATTCTCAGTTTCATATTTCAGAAATAATTTCGCTGTGGCAATATATATTAAAACGATTAGGTCGCAAGAAGCCAATTAACGTTATGCCTGATTCCTTAGCCATTTCAACAGCCAGGCTGCTTGGTGCGCCTACAGCACATACCATTCCAATACCGCACATAACTGCTTTTTGAATGAGTTCAAAACTGGCTCTTCCGCTTAATAGTAAAATCAAGTTTCGCAAAGGCATTTCGAGAGAGGTATTACCACTGAGCACGGCACCGGCAATTTTGTCTAAGGCATTATGTCTGCCTACATCTTCCCTAAGCAAGAGCAGTTCTCCTTGTGCGTTAAATAAGGCAGCTGCATGGATGCCGCCCGTATATTCAAATACCGAT
>JBIIGU010000064.1:0-5908 GCA_044236275.1 Bacteroidia bacterium
TTTAGGTGTGCCGGAGGTTCTGAAAAAATGGGAGATAACTGATATAAAACAAGTGATTGACATTTTGGGTATGTGGGGTGATGCAGTAGATAATATTCCTGGCATACCGGGTATTGGCGAAAAAACAGCTAAAACACTTGTTCAAAAATACGGAAGCATGGAGGGATTATACGAAAACCTGCATGAGCTTAAAGGCAAACAGAAGGAGAACGTTGAAAATAACCGCGAGCAGGCTTTTCTTAGCAAGCGACTTGCTACCATTGATACAAATGTACCTGTTGATTTAATTGAAGAAGAACTAATTCTTGAAGAACCGGATAAAGAAGAAGTAGAAAAGATTTTTGCCGAACTTGAATTTAAAACGCTTGCTAAAAGATTATTTGGCACAGAGCCTCAAAACAGTGCTATTGAAAATAAAGTGGCGGGCTCTGCACCGGGGGCATTTGATTTATTTAACCAAGGGGCATCTGCAGAAAAAACAATTGTACAAGAAGAACCTGCCGCAGCATTGCTAACCATAGAGCAAGTGCCACATGAATATATTTTATTGTCTGCAGCAGAAGAAATGAAACAGGCATTGCACATTTTACTTCAGCAAAAAGAAGTATGCTTTGATACCGAAACAACCAGCCTTGATAAAATTGATAACGATATAGTAGGGTTTAGTTTCAGCTACAAGCCACATCACGGCTACTATATTCCTTGCCCTGCAAATTATGATGAAGCCAGAAGCATTCTGCACTTATTCAAACCCGTGTTTGATAATCAAGATATCATTAAAATTGGTCAGAATATAAAATATGATTTAAGCATCCTCAAAAGATACGGACTAGACTTAAAGGGTCCGTGGTTTGATACCATGTTGGCACATTATCTGATTGAACCTGATTTAAGACATGGCATGGATTATCTATCTGCAATATACCTGAATTACGAGCCGGTGAGCATAGAAACACTTATTGGTAAAAAGGGCAAAAACCAATTAAGTATGCGAGATGTGGAAATAACGAAAATAAAAGAATATGCTGTTGAGGATACAGACATAACCCTGCAACTTAAACATAAATTAGAGCCGGAGTTAAAAGCAAGAGAGGCTGAAAAATTGCTGCATGATTTGGAAGAGCCATTAGTTCCCGTGCTGGCAGATATGGAAGCAGAAGGTGTGCGCATTAACAAACAATTTTTAAATGAATACTCAAAGGAACTAGAAGGAGAAATTGTTGAGCTGGAAAAGAGAATTATTGAGCTTGCAGGTGTTCCTTTTAATATTGCCTCTCCAAAACAATTAGGAGAAGTATTGTTTGAATTACTTAAACTGGATCCTAAAGCAAAGAAAACCAAAACCGGCCAGTACCAAACAGGTGAAGATGTATTGCAAGGTTTGAGTGAACATGAGATTGTGCGGTGCATTCTGGAAGTAAGACAGCTTCAAAAATTAAAATCAACTTATGTTGATGCATTGCCTGAGTTGATACACCCATCTACCGGAAGGGTGCACACCTCTTTTAATCAAGCAGTAGCAGCAACCGGCAGATTAAGTTCTACCAATCCTAACTTGCAAAATATACCTATCAAAACCGACAAAGGCAGGGAAGTAAGAAAAGCTTTCATAGCAAGAAATGAAGATTATGTATTGCTCAGTGCCGACTACTCTCAAATTGAGCTGCGCATTGTTGCTTCCATTGCAAATGAGCAAAATATGATTGAGGCATTTAAGCAAGGAATCGATATTCATACCGCAACCGCTGCTAAGGTTTATGGTGTTGGCGTTGCAGAAGTTACATCGGAACAAAGAAGAAATGCCAAAGCGGTAAATTTTGGAATTATATACGGACAATCTGCTTTTGGTTTGTCTCAAAGCTTAGGAATTCCGCGTAAAGAAGCAGGAGCTATTATTGAAGAATACTTTAAACAGTATCCAAATATTAAACAATACATGAATGATACCATTCAGTTTGCAAAAGAAAATGGTTTTGTGCAAACATTAATGGGGCGAAGAAGATACCTTAGAGACATCAATTCCGCCAACTTTACCGTGCGTGGTTTTGCCGAGCGAAACGCCATTAATGCACCTATACAAGGCAGCGCTGCCGATATGATAAAACTGGCAATGATTCGCATACACCAGCGCATGAAAAAGGAAGCATCACTCAAATCAAAAATGATCTTGCAGGTACATGACGAGTTGCTGTTTGATGTGCACAAATCTGAAATTAACGAAATGAAAAACCTGGTAAAAGAAGAAATGGAAAATGCAATGCCATTACAAGTTCCTGTAATTGCCGAAGCCGGTACCGGAGAAAACTGGCTGGAAGCGCATTAAACTTTTTATCTTTAGAGGTGTTTGGATCATTATAATTATTTACTAAAATTCAACTTATGAAAAAGTTACTATTGTTTGGTTTTGTTTTGACACTGCTTGCCACGGCTTCACAAGTGGCTTTTACCAGCTCAAACTCTGCGCCACCTGTAGGAAATACGAATGCCCCTGGCAATGGCAATTGTACTGGGTGTCATGGTGGTTCATCATTGGTAACTTCAGGTAGCTTATGGAACAATATTAACCTTACATCAACTGTGCCGCTTGGGTCGTTTCAGCCCAACACAACTTATAATATGACGCTTACATATTCAGACCCCTCTCGCACCAAGTATGGTTTTCAGTTACTTGTACTGCCCGCTTCCGCAAATGCCTTAAGCGCAAGTGTAGGCACTTTAACCGCAACCAATGCATCAGTGAGTGTTAATACCTCCGGGAATCGTTCATATATTAGTCATTCCAACACCGGCACATCCGCTCCTTCAAATAGCCGTACCTGGAATTTTAGTTGGACCACACCTGCTGCTTTTAATGGAGGTGTTACATTCTACGTAGTTGTTAATTCGGCCGATGGAACAGGAGGCAGCAATGGAGATGTGATTTATGCCAAAACTTTTGGGGCAACAGTATTGCCTGTAAAATGGCTTTATACCAAAGTGAATACTACCACTAATGAGAACATCATAGAATGGGCAACTGCCTCTGAAAAGAATAACAGCCATTTTGATATTGAGAAAAGTGATAACCTGAGAGAATGGAGAAGCATTGGCCGCATAGACGGAAAAGGGAATAGTGATGAGATTAATCATTACAAGTTTAGCGATGAAGAAAAAACAGCTGCTTATTACAGGGTTAAGCAAACAGATTTTGATGGCTCTTTTGCCTATTCAAGTGCGGTATTTGCTGCTGTAAATGATGGCATACGTGAACTTATTTATAAACCTGAATCGAAACTTATTGAAGTTACCGGCACACACCATTCACAAACCTTGCAGATATTAAAACACAACGGCACCTTGGTTAAAACCATTATTGGTGAGGATAAAATTGATGTGGCGGATTTTATTCCTGGTGTTTATTTTATTCAAACCCCTTCAGGGGCATTTGAAAAAATATTTATCTATTAATTTAACTGAGCCATTTGTCTTGCTTTTGCAGCAGGGTAAAGGGCAGCAAGAAAACCAATAGATATAATAGTTGCTGCTACCAGAATTAAATCTGCAGGCCTTAATTGCACAGGATAAGCTATAGAGATAAAGTCAGCCGATTTGCTGAGTTTTACAAAACCATAAACTTCCTGAAGTTTAGCAATACAAATGCCAGCTAACATGCCTAAGCCCCCACCGGCAATTGCAATAAATAGGCTGCTCCATTTATAAACAGACCCAATCTCACTATTTGTTAATCCTAATGCTGAAAGCATTTTGATATCCTTCTTTTTTTCCATAACCAGTATATACAAAGAACCAATGGCATTAGTAGATGCAATGAGCAGAATAAAGAATAAAATTATGTAGCTCATCAGTTTCTCCGACTTCAATACTTTGTAAAAGCCTTCTCGCTGCTCATATCTGCCAAGCACTTTTAATTCACTACCTGCAACTTCTTTAATTGCCTGCACAACATTATCATGTGAGGCATTTGGTTTTAATTTAATTTCAATTGCACTAACAGCAGTTTGGCGTTCCAATAAAGGACGTAAAAACCGTAAAGGCACCAGCACCACCTTATTGTCTACTTCTTCCTGAACACTAAAAACCCCGGCAAGTCTAACTGGTGTTTTTGTAAAAGAGCCTTCCGGATTTAACACGTCTGTTTCACCGCGCTTGGGAACATATACTAACATCTGCTGAAAAATATCCTGCGGATCTGCACCGAGCTGCCATGCAATCCCCTGACCCAACAGTGCATAAGAAATATCCTGCGATTGCAATAATAGATCACCTGCAACCATGCAGCTATCTAAATCGGTCATTTCTAAATACTGCTCATCAACACCTTTTATCGTTGCAATATTTTGCCTGTCGGCATACTTTAGCAACACATTTTCTTCTAAAACAAATGAAAAGGTTTCAATACCATCTATTGTTTTCAGATGTTTCATGATGGCGTCCGGCTCAAATACTTTACCCGTTGAAGGTGCTATTTTCACCTGCGGATCAAAACGATTGTACATGCTCTGAAACATGTTTTCAAAACCATTGAAGACAGAAAGCACAACAACTAATGCCGAAGCTCCAATAAAATATCCCAATAAAGAAATGCCGGAAATAATACTGATTAAATTAAAAGAGCCCCCGCTCTTGCGGGAGAAAAAATAACGCTTTGCTATGCCAAGAGATAGCATCATAATTTGGCAGACTGCATACTCTTCATACCCTCGTTAAAACAGTGGCGACAACGCGCTTCATAGGTTTCTTTCTCCCCTAACATTATCAGATCCATATCAGCAGCTTTTCTAAAAGAGTGCGTGGCCAAATCGCCACAAACCATGCAGATGGCATTTACCTTGGTTACATATTCTGCAACTGCCATTAAGGCTGGCATGGGGCCAAAAGGTTTGCCTAGATAATCCATATCCAGACCGGCAACAACCACACGCACTCCTTTTTCAGCAAGTGTTTGACACACATAAACTATTTCATCATCAAAAAATTGTGCTTCATCTATACCAATCACATCGGCCTCGCTATTCATCAATAAAATATTTAATGACGACTGAACTGGAGTTGAGGGTATTGAATTTGAATTGTGCGAAACAATCTCCGTATCGTGATAGCGCGTATCAACGGTTGGCTTGTAAATCTCCACGTTTAGGTTAGCAATGCGCGCGCGATTAAGCCTGCGTATGAGCTCCTCCGTTTTTCCTGAAAACATAGAGCCACAAATCACCTCTATCCATCCCTTTTTGTGTGTATTATGAAATCTTGGTTCTAAAAACATGTAAATTTACTTGCGGCAGTAAAATAAAACAGAAATTTGTACAAATTTGAATAATTAATTTAAACCCATGCAGGAAAAAGATATCACTACACAAATTTTAGAAAAACTGGCCACTATGGAGCACCTCACACGCAGCATGTCGGCAGAAAATATAATTAGCACATTAGACTCAGCTTTGCTACGTAAAACTTGTATTGACCTTTATGAATTGATTTTACAAATTGATCATTCACCGGCAACTGCTTCATCAAAATCAGCAGCAGCAGAAAACCCGAAAATAATCACGCCTAGTATCGAAGAAACAGATACACAAGAAGCACTACAGCTTTTTGCCGATGAGCAGCTGCATGAATCTCCTGTGAGTTTAATCAATGATATTCCTCCATTCACAGAAGAAGCAAAAACTGAAATCTCCTTTTCTTCTGCTGAAGAAAAAATCAACACAACCCATTACATTGAAAAAGGAGAAGAAATAATACCACCATTGGCGCAGGAATTAAACCTGAATAAAGGAGAAGACGAATTGCTTCATGAAAAAATTGCAAAAACGGTGAGCACTCAAACAGACCTCACGCAAAAATTTCAGTCGAAGGTAGAAAGCCTTAAGTCTGCTATTACGCTGAACAGAAAAATTGCATTTGTAAA